>JADHXT010000148.1 GCA_016782825.1 Candidatus Brocadiia bacterium
TCACGGTGAGCGGCACGGCGTCGTGGATCGTCATCGTGGGCAACGTGCTGAACGCCAGCATCAACCCGCTGCTGCCTGGCACGCTGGTGAAGGTGCAGGTGGGCGGCACGATCCAGTCGGCGGGCCCGGAAGTCATCCGGTCGAAGGCCGGCACGCCCAGCTACTTCATCTCCGACGCCACCTTCGCCGGCACCATCACGCCCGCGGCCAACCACATCTTCGACGGCACGGTCGACGCCCACATCGCCTGAGCCACTGCAAGGCGCCGCGCGACGGCCACAACCACATAGGGCGAGGGGTTCCACACGGAGCCCCTCGCCCTGCACATGACAGGGACCGGCTGCGGGCGCCCTACTCCATCTTCCCGATGAGCACGCCGATGGTCTTCTCTTGTGTCAGCAGCCTGGTCAGCTTGGGCGATAGGCGTCCCTCCGGCAGGCAATGTGCTAGAATGTTGGGGTGTGCGGACGGGCCATCAGCATGTTCGGAGGCGTGCAAACGTGATCAAGGACGCATCCCTGTATCGTGTTGCGACGATGTTGTGTGCGAGCGCGCTCATCTGTGTCGTGGCGCGTGGTGAGGTCGGAGCGGCGGCCACCGCCGAGTGGCTGTGCTTCCACGGGCCGAGACGCGACAACAAGTCGACCGAGACCGGGCTGCTGCCTCGGTGGCCCGATGGCGGTCCCCGCCTGCTCTGGACAGCCACTGGCCTTGGCAAGGGCTACAGCTCCATGAGCGTGGCCGATGGCCTCATCTTTACCGCGGGCATGGTCAACAAGCAGACCTACGTGTTCGCGGTCGGCCTGGACGGCAAGCCGAAGTGGCGGGCCCTCAACGGCCAGTCGTGGGAAACCACCATGCGCCACGCCATCGGCTACACGGGCGCCCGCAGCACACCCACGTACGACGACGGCCGGGTGTACCATCTGAGCGAATACGGCCGGCTGGTTGCTCTCCAGGCGGCCAGCGGGAAGGAGGTCTGGCACCTCGACCTGTTCGAGCGATTCGACGCGCGGGTACCCAAGTATGGCCTCGCCGAGTCGGTGCTGATCGATGGCGACAGGCTGTACTGTAGTCCCGGCGGCACGAAGGGCTTCATGGTGTGCCTCGAAAAGAAGACAGGCAAGCTGGTGTGGGCGAACACCGACGTGCCGGGCAGCCAGGCCTACGGCTCGCCCGTGCTCGCGGAGTTCGGCGGCTTCCGCCAGGTGATCAGCATGAGTTCGGAAGCCGTGTTCGGCATCGACGCGGCAACCGGCAAGCAGCTCTGGAGCGTACAGCACGGAAACAAGCGTGATAACAACGCCACCGACCCCATCTTCCACAAGGGTCACGTGTACGCGTCCAGCGGCTATGGCCGCGGCAGCATCCTGGTGCGCCTGACCCCAAGCCAGGGCGGCATCGAGGCCAGCCGCGTATGGGCGAGCCGGCTCCTGGACAACCACCACGGCGGGGTGGTGCTGGTGGGCGACCATCTGTACGGCGCAGGCCACGAAGCCAAGGGATGGTTCTGCCTGGACTTCATGACGGGCAAGCCTGCGTGGAACGCGCGCGGCAAGGGATCCCTGACCTGCGCCGACGGCATGCTCTACTGCCTGGACGAGACGGGCACGATGTCGCTGGTGGAGGCCAAGCCCGGCGCGCACCGGGCCGCGAGCACCTTCCGACTGCCCAGGGGACGGACGGGGCCATACTGGGCGCACCCCGTAGTCTGCGGCGGTCGGCTGTACCTCCGCCACGCGGACAGGCTGTTCGCCTACGACATCCAGGCGAAGTGACGCTGATGGGTCGGATTCCCCTGTCCTGCTCTCGCCGCCGCCGTCAGGGCAGAGGCACTTGGCTGGCCTGACGGTCGACGCGGATGCCCAGCGACTGGAACCACGGGAACAGGTCGCGCCCCATGGCCTGGCTGAGCACGGCGACGGAGTCGTCGGCGGTGTAACGCTTGAGCTTCCTGGGGTCGGCGAGCTTTCGCTTGAGCCTGAAGTAGCGGGCGAGCACGTCGGGCTTCTCCTGGCGGAGCTGTTCCCAGATCCACATCGGCTTGGCCATGCGCACGGCGTGAGGCACGTCCTTGCCGCGGGCGAGGTCGAACTTCTTCATCTCCGGGTCGTGCCGACGCGCCCCTTTGAGCCAGTTGGCCAGCGTGGCGTCGGCCTCCTTGGTGTAGCCCAGCTCCCGCCCGAGCAGAATGCCCACGTAGGTGGCGATGCCTTCGTTCCACATGGGCTCGGAGAACGGCAGCACCCAGGAGTGGGTGCCTTCGTGGCCGAGCAGTTCCACCATGCCGTAGCGCTTGTCTGGGAAGCCGCCCCACCACGTGCCGAGGCCGATGGTGCGACCGCTGGAGAAGCCTCCGCCGCCGGTAGGCAGCAGGATGAGGCTCGCGAGCATCCCCTCGGCCGGCGGTACGCCCATGATGCGTTCCATCGCGGGCCGGCATTCCCTGTAGATCGCGAGAATCTCGTTGGCGAAGGGCTTCATGTAGCTGCTGTAGCGGATCTCGAGGCCCTCGCGGCTTTCCTTGTTTTCTGCCTCCATGTGGTGCGGGCGGCGTCGCGGGTCCACGGGCTTGCCGCTGGCCAGGTCGCGCAGCAGCGGCTGCCACCACGCGGCGTTGATGGGGTCTTTGGCGTCGGGCTGGTGGCCCGCCAGTGCGCGCGAACACACCAGCAGCTTGCCCTTGCCCACCTTCCTACGGGCCGCCACGAGATTGCCTGCCGCGTCGCGGACGAGCAGGTCCCACTTGGCGGCGCCGATCAGGCGGAGCGTGCGGCCGCCGTAGGTCTTGATCGGCTTGCCTTCGAGCTCGCCGACACCCGACAGCGGGGCACGGGCGGCCCGCTTGGCAAACTCGGCGCCGAAGGCGCCGGCCAGCTCGTTCAGGCGGTAGGTCTTCTCCTTGCGGAAGAGCGCGTGGTCGCCCAGCAGCACCACGCCACCGCCCTCTTCGAGGAACGCCCGCACGGCCTTCACGTCCTCGGGCAGGTAGGGGCACGGCGAGGCCCCGGTGGGCAGCACCAGCAGGTTCACGCGGCTGAGGTCGCACTTGTGCAGCGTGCCCCAGTTGCGCACGTCGACGTTGCCTTTGCCCGACAAGTAGTTTCGGGCGAAGCGGCCATCGAAGTAAAACGAGAACTCGTGCGCGATGTCCGTCACGGAATGGATGGGTGCGTGGGGCTGAACGGTCTCAGCCGCCCCGACCCCGGCGCACAGGAGCAGGAGCGTGGCGAGAGCCCAGACGAGGTGCGGGAAGGGGTGCATTCGGCTTTTCTCCTGGGAGCCTCCGGAAACTCTATCCCCTGCCCCTCTCGGCGGCTGTCAGTTCGCCTCCGCTGAGCGGGTGCGTGCGACCTGGACGGGCACGGTGAGCTCGCCCGTCACGTTTCCTTCCGAGCGGAGCTGGATGTAGATGCGTGCCTCGCGTGCGGGAGTGACGCGCGGCGCGTGGGCGGTCGCCTTCACCTGGTTGGCACCGGCCTGTTCGATGGCGATCTTCCATCGCGGCGGAGCGCTTGCCTGAAGCTGGTCGGCAGCCAGGCCTTTCCCCTCGATGACGAACTGCACGGTCTCCCCGCGCTGGGCCGCCGGTGGAGCCGCGGCAAGCCGCATCGCGGGCGTTCCCAGGGCGGTGGCGAGTCCAGTCTTCGCGTCCCGGTAGAGCAACAGCGCCGGCTCGGCCGAGAGGGTCAGCGTCACGCCTCCCGCCGTGCTCTGGAGCGTGGCTCGCGAGCCATCCAGCCGGACGAGCTGCACCTGCTGGCCGGCGGGAAGGGGGACGGCGGCGGCGGCGCGTTTCTCGTCGATCCAAAGCACCTGGAGGCAGTTGCCCTCGTCGTCGCGGAAGAGGTAGGCCTGCACGCCGTTGGGATAGTGCTTCTCCTCGACGAACTTTTTGACGCAGATGCCGTTGATCATGTTGTAGTGGACCACGGCGTCGAGGCGCGGGCTGTAGAGGTTGTACTTGCAGTCGAACACGCAGTGCGCGTCACCGAACTGGCCGCGGGCCTTGCCCTTGGGGTCGGGATACTGGATGGTGAACCAACTCACGGTGGAGCCGGCTTCGGCGAAGAAGACGGTGAACTTCTTGATCAACTCGAGGGCCACCGCGTGGCGGGTCTGGCCCTGGCTGTTGAGGCCCAGCTCGGTGGAGTGGATGGGCTTGACGGCACCGTACTTCTTCATCAGCGCGCGATACTCGCGGATGGTGCGGCGCACGCTGGTGTAGTGCTCGTAGACGTGGAAGTCATACGAGTCGAGGTAGTTCTGGTATCCCGCCTTGAAGTACTCCTCGTTGGGCTCCACCGAGGTGCCGATGACGTGGATGTTCGGGTCGTGGGCCTTCACGGTCTCGTAGATGGCCTTGTAGGCACGCACGTTGTCCAGCACCTTCCTGCCGGTGCCGTGGGGCTCGTTGCCCATGGCGATCATGGCCAGGCCCTGCGTGGCGTACTTCTCGAGGAAGTTGTGCATCCCCTGGCGGAGCGCCTCTTCGCTATACTCGGCAAAGCCCTTGCGCTCGACCGAGCTGGCCGGCGTGCCGGTGATCCACTTCGCGCCCAGCTTCTTGCAGAGGTCGATGCCCGGGCAGTGTGGCTTGTAGGGGGCCTTGGGCGACCAGCCGCCCCACATGCCCATCAGGCGGAGGCCCAGCCGGTCAGCGAGGTGGAAGTACACGGGGATGCGGCTGTCCCAGTTGCGGATCGTGAACGGCACCCGTTCGGGAGCATACTTCCTGGCGATGGCAGGCGGCAGGACGGCGAATCCGGAGAACTCCTGCACCCCGCCGCCGTCCTCGGGCACCTCGACGTGCAGCTCGCAATACTTGCCCGTGGTGAGTGCTGCGGGCGGCACGGCGATCGCGGCGTGGTAGACGAACTTGCCCTGCTTGCGAGGGGCCTTCTGGAGGGGCACCCCGCCCGGCTCGATCTGCTC
This sequence comes from Candidatus Brocadiia bacterium, assembly GCA_016782825.1. GTDB lineage: Bacteria > Planctomycetota > PUPC01 > DSUN01 > DSUN01 > BS750m-G60. The sequence continues at coordinate 4,936 of JADHXT010000148.1, forward strand.
GGCGCCCCAGTAGTCGCGCACCGAGTATCGAAGCGTTCGCTGGGCGGCGGGCAGGGGCTTGGCTGCTTCCACGGCCACGCGGAAGGTCACCTCGTCGCCCGGCAGGAAGAGATTGCCCACGGCACTCGTGGAGATGAGGATGCGCTCGACCCGCCGCTCGATCGCCTGCACGCTCAGCGGCGCGGCCGACAGCTCGTCGAGGCGGAACGAGCCGTACGTTTTCTTGAGCTCGATGCGGAACCGGGCCTTCGACGCCCCGCGAGGCAGCTCGACGGACGCCGCCGTCGGCTGCCAGCCTTTCGTGCCGTAGCCGATGCCGACGGGGATCGTCTCCACCACGCCGCCCGCGCGGCTCAGCACGTCCAGCACCACGCTGCCGTGATACGAGTTGTCGGGCGAATGGAGCTTCGCCTGCCACGCATACTTCACTTGCCACGTGCCTGCGCCCGCAGCGAAGACGGGGCTGGTCGCCCAGGTGGGCGTCTGGAGCGTGTCGAGGGTTCGGCGCAGCCGCAGGGCCTTCTTTGTCCCGTCGTGGCCCGGGCCATCGAGGCCGACGTCGCCGGCCGTCTTCCAGCCGGGTGCCATCGGGCCGTCGGCCTCGAACCGTTCGGTGAAGGCGGCTGGCTTCACCGTGGCGGCGACCACCACGTCGGCTCGGATGTCGGTGATCGAGAGGTCGGGCTTCTTGCCCTTGTGCGAGCGGACGTTCAGCATCAGCTCGATGAGGCGCACGGTACCGTGCCACTTGCCGTCGTTCGCCCCGCCCCAGTGCTCGCCGCCGGCGATCTGAGCCGGGTCGAGTGTCACGTCGTGCCACTTGCCGTCGGCCTGGAGGGACATGGTCTTGCGCTGATGGCACTGGCCGGTGTCGTCCACCAGGCGGAGCGCGTAGGAGGCGGTGGTCTCCGACCGCATGCGCAGCCGGATGTTCTTGGTCGCCTGGACGTCCAGTTGCGCAAACGACTTGCGGACGCCCACGTAGGCGCCGCCGCCGGTGAAGTCGGCGTGCAGCCGCATGGCGTGCTTGCCCTTCTCGGGCTGATCGGCCACCAGGTCGAGGCCGCCCTTGGCGCCGGGGAACTCCTGGCCGAGGTTGAACTGCCAGTCGAGCTCACCTGCCTGGAGCATCTCGTCGAGACGGATGGTCTTCACGACGGCGGTAGCCGCTTCGGCACTCGGATGGAACAGCGCCTGGCTGATCAGGAGCGTGCCCTTTGTCGTCTCCATGGCGCGCGAGGCCAGGATGGCCAGGTTGGGGACGGGCTGGTCGCGCTTATTGTGCTTCTCGCGGTCCTTGGCGCCGCCCCACGTCTCGTAGCCCACCACGATGTCGAGCGCGCCGGGCGTACCCATGGTCTTGAAGAAATCGGCGATGGGCAGCACGAGGTGTTGCCAGCCGCCTTTCTCGTTGATGCGGAGGTTGATCTGGTGCACCTGGTCTTTGGCGTCGGTGTAGCGGATGGGCAGCCGCTTCGAGCCGGCGGGGACATTGACCCAGAACGACAGCGTGTGGACCGTGGCCTTCGGCAGCGCGACCCAAGCCTGCACGTAGTTGCCGCCGTCGGTGAAGTCGCCGTGCAGGCTTAGCACGGGCTGGCCGCGGAAGCTCTCTTTGGCCAGGGCGAGCGTGCCTTTGGCACCGGGGAACTCCGGGCCATCGCCGAATTGCCAGCCCCCGGCCGGCTTGCCGGGATCGATCAGGGAAACCGGCTCCTGCCCCAGCGCCGGCACAGACCATGCCAGGACAACCATCACAGCCCAGGCTATGCTTCGCAAGATAGGTGTTCCTCCGTGCGTGGTGGCTACCGCCGTCGGCGGCGTCGGGCGACCAGGAGCCCGCCGAGGCCCAGAAGGGTCAGCGACGCCGGCTCGGGGATGACCTCCGCCTCGGCCACGACTAGGTTGTCAAAGTAAGCTCGGGAGCTACCACCGACCACAATGGCGGCGAAGGAGGTGGCGCCATCGGTGAATGCGTTGCTGGCTAGACCGCTGACCGGACTGCCATCGAACATCACGTTGAGGATCTCGCCTGTCGTCGTGTCTATGTCGTAGCTGATGCTGTAGAACACACCCTCGAGAATGGTGCCGACGCTTGCCGTACCGCCGACCAGGGCCCCGTCGGCCATCACTTGCAGGGTGTCGTTCGCCTCGTCGATGAACACGCCGGTGAAGTGCTCGAACTGGTTCTGGTTATTGGCCCGAGTAGGGATGACCGAGAAGAAGCCTACTCCTGCCGTGTGGTCCCTGCTGTCCGGCAACTCGATGTCCGTGGAAAGGTGAATCCGCCTCGGCTTGGCGTAGCCGCCGCTGCTGGCGATCGATACACCCACGACCGTCTTTTCCTCGACCATGTTGACCATATCGTGGGGAAAGCTTCCATCCCACGTCGCCGGCACGAAAGGGTTTCCCCAGTTCCAACCGGCGCCGATAATCCAGCTGCCGCCCGGCTCGTTGGCAACGAGACCGATGGTCGTTCCCTCGATGTTCTGGCGGGAGCCGGTGGAGACGAAATCGGTCTCGATGATGCTCGCCTGCGATGTGGCGGCGACAGCCGTCAGCAGAGCGGCACCTAGCGCCAGGGACCATGTCTGCACTTTGCGTCCCATACTGATTCCCTTTCTTCTGGCAGAGACCTGAAAAATGTGCCAGGCGCCGCGATCGTCTGCGGATGCTTGGCGGTTGGGCGCGGGGGTCAGGCGACGTCGAGGCCGCGGCCGCGCAGGTAGTCCTTGAGTTCGGGGATGCCGATCGTGTTGAAGTGGAACACCGAGGCGGCGAGCAGGATCGTGGCGCCGGCCTCGACGGCTTCGTAGAAGTGCTCGAGTGTGCCCGCGCCGCCGGAGGCGACGACCGTGGCGGACACGGCGTCGCGGATCGCGCGGATAACGGGCAGGTCGTAGCCCGTCTTCGCACCGTCGCCGGCCTTGCTGGTGGGGAGGATGACCGACACGCCGTAGCCATCGGCCTTCTTGGCCCACTCGATGGCATCGGCGCCGGTGGCCGTGCGCCCGCCGTCGATGTACACCTCGTAGCCGGAGGGCATCTGGGCGTTCTGGTCGACGTCGATGGCCACGGTGACCCGCTCCGGGCCGAACTCCTTG
>JADHXT010000149.1 GCA_016782825.1 Candidatus Brocadiia bacterium
AGGCAGCCCGCACCACCGTGGTCAGCGCCGAGGTGGCCGGCACGGTCGCCACCTTCGACATCCAGATCGGCCAGAGCCTCGGCAAGGGCGACCTGGTGGCCGCGATCGACGACGAGAGCTACCGCATCGACCAGGCCCGTGCCACCGCCCTCCGCGACGCGGCCAAAGCGGCCCTCGGCCAGGCCACCCAGGACCACGCCCGCGAGACGGCGCGCGTCGCGAACAAGACGCTCTTCGAGGAGAAGCTGCGCACGGCGCGCTTCCTCGAGGCCATCGCCCTCGCCGACCGCAACCAGGCGACCTCGCTCCATCGCGACACCAAGCGGCGGCTCGAGCGGCAGCAGGCGCTCTTCCGCAAGGGCGTCGCCTCCCAGGGCGACCTCGACGACGCGCGCGACGCCGAGGAGTCGGCCCGCGCCCGGCTCGAGGCCTCGCAGAAGCGGCTCGACCAGGCTCAGGAGCACCAGCGCCGCCAGGACGCCGTCTTCGCGAGCCCGCTGCTCTCCCGCGAAGCTCTCGATCAGGCCGCCGCGCAGCTCGCCGCCGCGCGGGCCAAGCTCGCCTCGGCTCAGGCCGACCTCGATGCCGCAGCCAAGACCCTGCGCGACTGCCGCATTGCCGCTCCCTTCGCGGCACGCATCGCCGAGAAGCACGTCGAGCTGGGCCAGCGGGTCGCCCCAGGCACGCCGATCGCCACCCTCGTCGACGTGTCGCGGGTCAAGCTCGCCGTGGGCCTGCCCGACGTCGACTTCGTTCGCATCCGCGTCGGCACGCCGGCGACGATCGCCGTCGATGCCCGCCCCGGCCCCAAACGGACCGAGGCGGTCGCCCGCGTCGCCCCGACGGCGTCGACCGACACCGGGACGTTCGTCGCCGAGATCGATGTGGCCAACAACGGCGGGAAGCAGCCGCTGCTCCCGGGCATGATCGCCCGCGTCGAGCTGACGATCGCCACCTATCCCCACGCCATCGTCGTGCCTCACGACGCCGTGCTCGATGACGAGGGCGCGCGCAGCGTCTTCGTCATCGCCCGCGAGCGCGCCACGCCCAAGGACAAGGGCAAGAAGAAGCCACCCCCCGAGGGCGTGACCGCGCGTCGCCGCGAGGTCACGGTCGCTCGGATCCTCAGCAACGGCGCCCTCATCGCCGCGGGCCTGCGGGCCGGCGACGAGGTCGTTGTGCTGGGACAACGCAGTCTGCGCGACGGCGCCGCCGTCCGCGTCCGAGTCACCGCGGGGGCCAGCGCAGCCGGCCCCGACACCCCGACCCCACCACAGGACTCCGAAGAGGGGACACCATGAGAGCGACTCTGTCGGCCCTTGCCATCCTCGCTGCAACGGCCACCGGCCTGTTCGGCGGGGAGCCCAAGCCGAAGCCCGAGGCGGCTCCGCAGCGGCCGCAACGCACGATCTCCCTCAAGGAGATCGTGGAGCTGGCGCTCCGGCGCAACCTGGTGCTCGCCGCCGAGAAGATCAACCCCAAGCGCGCCCACACCGTGATCGTCGAGCAGAGCGCCATCTTCGACCCCACGGCCTACAGCCAGGCCACGCGGGCCAAGAGCAAGTCGCAGCAGGCCTCGAGCTACCTCAGCCAGCGCCAGCAGAGCGCCGAGGCCGTGCTCGGCGTCGCCAAGCTCATGCCGCCCGGCACCGTCGTCGACGTCCACGCCGGCGGCTCTCGCCAGTGGTCGGGCGAGGCCTTTGTCCCCACCCTCAGCCCCGCCTACAAGGAGGAGTGGGGCGTCACCATCTCGCAGCCGCTGCTGCGCGGCTTCGGCGTGCGCGTCAACACCGCCGGCATCGCCACCGCGCGCAACGAGCGCCGCATCGCGCAGGCCCAGCTCCGCAGCGTGGCCCATCAGACCGTCTCCGACGCCACCCAGACCTTCTGGCTCCTCGTCCTCGCCATCCGCGACCGCGCCCTCATCCAGCAATCGCTCGACCGGGCGCTCAACCTCCAGAAGGACATTCAGGCGCGGGTCGACGCCAAGGTGCTCGGCGAGCGCGACCCGGCCGTCGCACAGGCCAAGGCCGAGGTCGCCGTGCGCCAGGAGGAGATGGTCGTCGCCGGCCAGGCCATCCGCGATGCCGAGGACGCCCTCAAGGTCATCACCGACCTCGCCGCCGACCCCGCCGTCTGGAACGTCGCGCTCATCCCCACCACCGAGCCTCCCACCACCGCGCCGCCGCTCGACGCCAACCAGGCCGTCGAGGCGGCCCTCGCCAAGCGCCCCGACTACCGCCAGGCACAGCTTGGCATCGACAACCAGGACATCCTGATCCACGTCCGACGCAACGAGATCAAGCCCCGCCTCGACGTCAACTGCGGCTTTGGCAACAGCGGCCTCAACCGCTCGTGGCGCGCGGCCGATCACGACCTGCGCAGCATCGACTACTACGCGTGGTCCGTCGGCGTCACCTTCGAGTACCCCCTTGGCAATCGTGCGGCCCGGTCGCGCTACCGCCGCGCCAGGCTCGAGCACGAGCAGGCCCGACTCAACCAGCGGGTGCTCGAGCGCCAGATCAACCTCGAGGTCCGCAATGCCGTCCGCGCCGTCGTCACCAACGTCGAGCGCATCCGCGCCTCCGACGTCTCCATCGACGCGGGGAAGGAGCGCCTGCGGGCCGAGGAGATCCGCTACAAGGACGCGCGGGTCGGCACCATCCAGGATGTGCTCGACGCCCAGGCCGCTCTCGCCGAAGCCGAGCGCCGCCACCTCAGGGCCGTCATCGACCTCACCAACGCCCTCGTCGGCGTCGAGCGCGTCCGGGGCACCATCCTCGAGGCCAATGATGTGACGTGGGAGGAGGAGTAGCTTCGGGAGGGGAGCGAACGGGGAGGGGGCAGGTTCCGGGTTCCAGGTTCCGGGTTTCGGGGGAAGAACAGAGAAGAGCCGAAGACGGGGCGGCATGGCTGGATGCACGCCCATGGCGAGGACAGTAGGGTTCGGATTCCGGGGAGAGAGAAGGCCTGAGAACAACGTCAGGGGACTCTGATCGGCGGCGGGGCGCTGGAATCGGTGCCCGGAACCTGCAACCTGGAACCTGAAACCGCTCCCACTTCGCCACGCTCTCTCGGATATCCCCGCCCCTGCGCCTCGCTCCCCCTCTATTCCTGCTCCTGCATTTCGCGCACTTTGTCCCTCACCCGCTGCACGTCCTCCCACACATCGCGCTTGCCGGCCGGGTTGCGGAGCAGATAGGCGGGATGGAAGGTGGGCATGACGAGAATGCCGCGCCACTCCATGAACGTGCCGCGCAACTTCGTGATCCCCTGCTTGACCTGGAGCAGCCCCCGCACGGCCGTCGCCCCAAGGAGGCAGATCACCTTGGGCTGGATGATCTCGATCTGCTTCTCCAGGAATGGCATACACTTAGCCATCTCATCGGGGGTCGGCGCTCGGTTGTTCGGCGGGCGGCATTTGTTGATATTCGCGATGTAGGCCTCGGCGCGGCTGAAGCCCATCGCCTCGATGATCTTCGTCAGAAGCTGTCCCGCTCGTCCCACGAAGGGCTCGCCCTGCTGATCCTCATCACGGCCCGGGGCCTCGCCGATGAACATCAGGTCGGCATCGGGATTGCCCACGCCAAACACCACCTGCGTGCGACCCGTATGCAGCGGGCACAGGGTGCAGTCGGCGATCTGGCTGGCGAAGCAGTCGAGCTGCTCCTGCTTCGAGAGGCCCTCGGGGATATCGATCTCGTAATCCTTTGCGTTGAGGAGGCTTACGCTGCTGGCGGTGGTCACGTGCCTCACGGGTGCCTCCGGCTGTGGCGTCCGCGGCCGGGGCGCCGACTCGCGAGGCCGTCGTGCCCCCTCGCCATACTGCGCGTATGGGTTCGCCCGATCCGAGGCCGGTGGGGCGGGGCGGCCCGTGGGGGCAGCACGCGGGCCAGGTGGCGGCGGGAGCTTCGCGGCATCGATCCCGAAGCTCTCCTCGAGCTCCAGATGTGCGCGCACCTCCCTCACCAGCGCAGCATACTCGGCGTGTGGATCGTCGGGCATCTCATCCCCCAGTCCCCTGCGTGGCCGCCAGTATACCCCCGGCGCGGCAGGCGATCAACCCGCGCGCCCTCTGCCTCACACAGGCCCCGCGATCCGGTCACCCACCACTCGTCTGCGTCGTCTGCCTGATGCAGGCGACGTTCTCCGTTCGCCCTGGTGCACGGATGAAGGAGCTCCGTAAGTGCAGGAACCGTAACGTCCTATGTGTAGGACGACGGCCGATTCTGCCGAGGGGCAGTGTCCCCGGCACGCAGCTTGCAGAGGAGGGGGGAGGCGTCGCGATCTGGAACGGCAGGCCTCGTCAGAGACCCCGCCCGTCCAGTCTGGGTGGCTATGGCCGGCTTCGCCTGGCGCGCACCTGCTCCCGCGGTCTGGGAGGCCGACCCACGCAGGAGACTGGACGTGGAACTCACCCTGATCCTCGGCTATCTGATGCTCGTCGTCGGCTTGGTCAATTGGTTTCTGACGACAGCGGCCCCGCGGTAGCCTGCTCGCCCTCAGCCCTGCTGGCCTTCCCCTTCGGCTTCGGCACGTCGCAGGCCACGCGGAAGCCGATGACGCCATGCCTGGGCAGCCACCAGCGGCTCTTCGGCGCCTTGGCATCCTGCGCGCTCCACCAGCTCTCCTCCGCTGCCCGCGCCGCGCTGCGCAGCTCGACGGCCGTCAGATCCCACGCGCCGCCGCGCGCGACGTGCATCTTGCCGCGAGCCAGCGGCTTCGTCCCATCCGTCACGGCGCTTCTCGCTCGGCCGGCATACGCGGCGGCCGAGTAGAAATCGATGCACCATTCCGCCATATTGCCGTGCATGTCATACAGTCCCCAGGGGTTAGGCTTCTTCTGGGCGACCTGCATCGGCTCGAGCTCAGAGCTGTCTTCGTACCAGGCATAGTCGTCGAGGTTCCTGGGTCCGTCGCCGAAGGAGTAGGCGGTGGTCGTCCCCGCGCGGCAGGCATACTCCCACTCAGCCTCGGTGGGCAGGCGGTAGGTCTTCCCCGTCTTGAGCGACAGCCACTTGCAGAAGATCATGGCGTGGAACCACGACGTGCAGATCATCGGCTGCCGCTTCACGTCCTTGCCCATCGTGAGGTCGCCATAGGCGAGAGTCGGCCCCGTGATGGCATCGAGGCTCGTCACCTTCGCCGTGGCCTCGCGCCACTCCGTCATGGGGTCGGGACGGCCCCGCTCATCAATCTTGTAGCCGCTGTAGGCGTAGATCCGCCAGAGCTCGATTGTCGCTTCGGTGGTGCACAGGTAGAAGGGCTTGATCCTGACCTTGTGTTGGGGGCCTTCGTCCTTCTTGCGTCCCTTCTCGGTCGCCGGGCTGCCCATCGTGAATATGCCGCCGGGGATGAGCACCATGTCGAACTCGCTCGTCTCGCTGTCTTTGCCCTTGACCACCTGGGTGAAGCGCTTCGGCAACTCGCCGGCCCAGAGCGATGAGGCGACCGCAAGGTAGAGGAATCCCAGGCTCGTTGCCCTGGTCATCACGGCTTGGCGGCCTCCCAGCGGTTGCCGGGCTTCGTCTCACAGGCGACGCGGAAGCCGACGATGGTGATGTAGGGGAGGTACCAGCGGCTCTTGGGGTCCTGGGGGTCGCCGGCGAGCCAGGCGGGGATCTCGAAGGCCCGCGCCGCGCTCCGGCACTCCTCGGCCAGGCTGTCCCAGGCACCGCCGCGGGCGACGTGCACGGTGCCGCGGTCCAGCGGCTTCGTGCCGTCGAAGGGGTTGGCCTTGGCCCGCGTCGCGTAGGTGTCCTTCCCGTAGAAATCGAGGCACCACTCGGAGACGTTGCCGTAGATGTCGTAGAGGCCCCAGGGATTGGGCTTCTTGCCGCCGACCTCCTCGGTGCCGTCGTCCGAGATCTCATCGTACCAGGCGTAGTCCTCGAGGCCGTCGGGGTCGTCGCCGAAGAAGTAGGCCGTGGTGGTGCCGGCGCGTGCGGCGTGCTCCCGCTCGGCCTCGGTGGGCAGGCGATAGGTCTTCCCCGTCTTCCTCGACAGCCATTTGCAGAAGATCATGGCGTGGTACCACGAGAGCATGATGACCGGGCGCTTGCCGCGGCCCCAATTGCCGTTGATGGGGGCGTAGGGCTTCGAGGGGCCGGTGATGGCGTCGGAGGGCGTCAGCGTCTCCATGGCCTTCTTCCACTCGACCAGCGGCGGCCGCAGATTCACCTTGTCGCGATCCTTCTGGTGCGTCTCGTCGTAGAAGGCGTCGTAGAGGTCGAAGGTCGTCTCAATGGTGCACATGTAGAAGGGCTCGACCTTCACCTTGTGGCGGGCGCCTTCGTCGGGCCGACGGTCCTCCTCGTCGTTGGGACTGCCCATGGAGAAGGTGCCGCCGGGGATGAGCACCATGTCGAAGGCGTGGACCTTGCCGTCCTTGGCCTTGACCCGCTCGGCGAAGCGCTTCGGCAACTCGCCTGCGGCGGCGACGGACAGGGCCATGATCGTGAGGAGGCCGACTCGCAGTCTGCGGTGCATGCATGACCCTCGATTGGGAGCGCCCGGGGACGCGTTACGCTTCCACCCATGCTGCCACTTCGCGGCCGGAATGTCAAAAGAAAGCTCCCGCAGGCGGTGGCCTGCGGGAGCGGAGTAGTGTCTGTCGATGGCGGGGGAGGCTACTTCTTGGGGATCTCGCAGACGACGCGGAAGCCGATGGTGCCGAGCTTGGGCAGCCACCAGCGGCTCTTGGGCTCCTGGGGGTCCTCGGCGCGCCACCAGTCCTCCTCGAAGATGCGGTGGGCACTGCGGAGCTCCTCGGCCGGGCTCTCCCACGAGCCGCCGCGGGCGACGTGCACCTTGCCCTGCTTGAGGATCTCGTTGCCCACGGGGTTGCGCTTGGCGCGGTCGGCGTAGGTGCCGGCGTCGTAGAAGTCGAAGCACCACTCGGCGACGTTGCCGTGCATGTCGTAGAGGCCCCAGGGGTTGGGCTTCTTCTTGGCGACCTTCTGGGACTGGTCGTCGGAGTTGTCCTCGTACCAGCCGTAGTTCTCGAGCTCATCGGCGTCGTCGCCGAAGGAGTAGGGGGTGGTGGTGCCGGCGCGGCAGGCGTATTCCCACTCGGCCTCGGTGGGCAGGCGATAGGTCTTGCCGGTCTTCTTCGAGACCCACTTGCAGAACATCATGGCCTGGAACCACGAGCACATGAGCGACGGCATCTCCTCGTCGCCCCAGCCCATGGTGATGTCGCCGTAGATGGGCGTGGGGCCGGTGATGGCGTCGGCCATGGCCTCTTCCCACTCGACCATGGGCGGCTGGAGGCCCTTATCGCGCTTGCCCTGGTGGGTCTCGTCGTAGAAGGCCATGTAGAGGGTGTGGGTGGTCTCGTGGCTGGCCATGTAGAAGGCGTCGAGCCTTGCCTCGTGCTGGGGGCCTTCGTGCTTCTTGCGGCCCTTCTCGCCGTCGGGGCTGCCCATCTTGAACGAGCCGGCGGGGATGAGCACCATGTCGAGCTTGTGCTCCTTCTTGTGCTCTTTCCCGTCCTTGTCCTTCTCCACCTGCACGATGGGCTGGGTGAACTTCTTCGCCGGCTCTCCCGCGAGGACAGGCGAGGCGACCCACAGCCCGAGCAGGGCCACCGCGAGCCCCACAGTCGCAAGACGCTGCATATCACGCGCTCCTCTCTGTGCAGCTAGACGTCGCTCTTGCGAGCGCCATTCAGAAGCAGTGTCCAGACAGCCTCCCGACCCCCGGGCAGAGCTCCCTGGACCCCCAGTAATTGTCCATTTCCGGGCGGCGAAGTCAAATCGAGCTGGGCTCGCGCGCGGCGGCATGACGCCCGATCGCGGGAGAACGCGGTTCCCACTGTCAGAGGCCAGGCTCACCGGGCGCGGGCGACTTGTGTCGGGGTGCCTCTGTACGCTATACTCCTCGCCGCCATTGGCCATGGGTGTCTCCGGACGTCGAGCTCAACGCGAGGGATTCAAGGTCTGACCATGGAAAC
>JADHXT010000150.1 GCA_016782825.1 Candidatus Brocadiia bacterium
GTGGGTCACCCTCGCGTGGTGGTTCCTCGTCGCGCTGCTCAAGCGAGGGAAGGGGAGGGCGTGGCCGCTCTGGCTCGGCCTGGCGGTGGCCAACGCCGCGGCGCTCTACACCTTCTACTACACCCTGTTCGCCATCGTGGCCCAAGGAGCCTTCCTCCTGGTGGCGTGGCGCGAGCGCGGTCGAAGGCTGCTGCTGCGTTGGCTCGTGTGCCAGCTAGCCGTCGGGGCGGCCTTTGCGCCCTACGTGCCCGTGGTGCTCGCGCGGGCGCGCCAGCTTGGCGAACTGATGGCCGGCGGAGCCGCGGGCGCCGACGATGCCTCGGCGGCCATGGCCGCGCTCTTCGAGCCGGCAGTGGGCTCGTATGCGCTGTTGATGAGCGTCGTTCCTGCGTGGGCGCGGCTGCCCGTCTTCGTGGCCCCCTTCCTGGCCGTCATCGCCGCGGTGATCGCGGTGACGTGCGTGGGCATCCGGGGCGCTCCCGGGCGCCGCACGGCGCTGGAGGTCAAGCTTGGGCTGGCGTGGCTGGTGGTGCCGGTGCTGTGCGTGGTGGTCTTCCCCTTCAAGGGCCACTCCTTTGAGGCCAAGCACCTGGCGTTCTGCGCTCCGGCCCTCGCGCTGCTGATGGGCGCAGGGCTCTCGTTGGAGGGGCGGGCGCGTCGCTGGACGGCCGGGGCGGCCACGATGTTCCTCGTGGCGCTCAACGTGGCGGTCGTGGGACGCTACATCGCCCCCTGCGTGCAGAAGAGCGACTGGCGGCAGCTTGTGGCCGTGATGGCGCCCAACGTGCGCGAGGGCGACGTGGTGCTCTTCAACCCGTCCTACATCCGCCTGCCCTTCACCTACTACTATAAGACTGCCCTCGCCGCGGGCCGCGGGGCGCGGCTCACACCCGTGGACGCGCCGCTGCCGCGGCAGCCGTTCCACCTGGACTCCCGTCTTCTGGGCCACCGCGTGTGGCATGTGGAAGCGAGCAGCGCCGTGGCGATCCCCCATCCCAAGGTGGCCAGGGCGCTTCAGGCCTACGAGCGGCTGGTGGGCTGGGGAAGCTATGGGCTGGTGGGGCGCCTGTGGCTCTCGCTCCACGACCTGTCGCGGCCGGCGTCCGGCACGGCCCAGCCGGCCCCCCAGTGAGGCCCCAGAGCGCTCTAAAGACCAAAACGCGCTTGACATAGGGCCCCCACGCCGTATAATCAGGGGTCACGATTTCACCCACAAGTGGCCCCGGCACGGCCCTTCTGGTCTGGAAGGCACGAAAATCCATGGCTGAAGTCCGCATCGAAAACGTGACGAAGGTGTACCCTGGCAATGTGCTGGCGGTCAAGGAGGCCACCCTCCACATCGCCGACACCGAGCTCATGGTGCTGGTCGGCCCCTCGGGCTGCGGCAAGTCCACCACCCTGCGCATGGTGGCCGGCCTCGAGGAGATCAGCAGCGGCACCATCTCCATCGGCGACCGCGTGGTGAACGATGTGCCGCCCAAGAACCGCGATATCGCCATGGTGTTCCAAAACTACGCCCTGTACCCCCACATGTCGGTATACAACAACATGGCCTTCGGCCTCAAGCTCCGCGGCTTCAAGCGCAAGGAGATCGACGAACGCGTGCAGGAAGCCGCCCAGATACTCGGCATCACCGAGCTGCTCGAGCGCAAGCCCAAGGCCCTCAGCGGCGGCCAGCGCCAGCGCGTGGCCGTGGGACGCGCCATCGTGCGCAAGCCCGCCGTCTTCCTCTTCGACGAGCCACTGTCGAACCTCGATGCCAAGCTGCGCGTGGGCATGCGGGCCGAGCTCAACAAGCTCCACACCCGCCTCAGCACCACGATGATCTACGTGACCCACGACCAGATCGAGGCCATGACCCTCGGCGACCGCATCTGCGTGATGAACGAGGGCGAGCTCCAGCAGGTGGCGCCGCCGCTCGAAATCTACGACCGCCCCGTCAACCGCTTTGTGGCCGGCTTCATCGGCACCCCGCCCATGAACTTCCTCGAAGGCAGCATCGTGGGCGAAAACGGCGCCCTCTACTTCCACGAAGAGGGCGAAGGCCCGGCTCGGCTCCGCCTGCCCGAAGCCTTCCGCGAAGTCCTGGCCGGCTACGTGGGCAAGGCCGTCACCTTCGGCGTGCGCCCCGAATCCATCAGCAACCGCGCCGCCGACCCCGACGCCACCGACGACGTGGCCATGGGCGTGACGATCAACGTGGTCGAGCCCCTCGGCGACGAGCAGATCCTCTACCTCTCCACCGGCAAGCAAGACCTCATCGCCAAGATAGACGCCCACGAGAAGGCCGCTGTGGGCCAGGACATGGAAATCACGATCAACGTGGCACGATGCCACGTCTTCGACGCCGAAACGGGAAACAACCTGACCGTGGCGTGTGCCGCCGCGACCTGACCGCGGCCTGCGCCGCCGCCGCCGCGACCGTGTTGCGGAAGCGTCGAGAGCGGGGCCGCCTGCCACTCTCTTTTTTGCCGCGCGGCACGTCAACCCAAGGAAGGAATCGCCCCATTGAGCGGCGACCTACTACGACTGGTCGATAGCATCCATCGCGACAAGGACATCGATAAGGACATCATCTTCGATGCCCTCGAGGATGCCCTCCTCTCCGCCGCGCGGAGATACTATGGCCCCAAGTCCGACATGGCCGTGTTCGTCGACCGCGAGAGCGGCACCATCCAGGCCTTCGACGGCAACAAGGAAGTGGATGGCACCCACCTGGGCCGCATCGCCGCCCAGAGCGCCAAGCAGGTGATCATCCAGCGCATCCGCGACGCCGAGCAAGACTCGCTCTTCCGCGAATACGAGAGCCGCGTGAAGCAGATCGTCAGCGGCACCATCCAGCGCTTCGAAGGCTCCACCATCATCGTCAACCTCGGCCGAGCCGAAGGCATCCTGCCCCGCAGCGAACAGGTGCAGGAGGAAGGCTATCGCATCGGCGAGCGCATCCGATGCCTGCTCCTCGAAGTGCGCCGCATGGGCACCCGCGTGCGCATCCTCCTCTCGCGGGCCAACCACGACCTCATCCGCCGCCTCTTCGAACTCGAAGTGCCCGAGATCGGCGAGCGAGTCATCGAAATCATGGCCATCGCACGCGAGCCCGGCCACCGCACCAAGGTGGCCGTCGCCAGCGCCGACATCAAGGTCGACTGCGTGGGCGCCTGCGTCGGCGTCCGCGGCTCCCGCATCAAGAACATCGTGGCCGAACTCAACGACGAGAAGATCGACATCGTCCGGTGGAGCGACGCCCGCGACGTGCTCATCGCCAACTCCCTCAAACCGGCCGAAATCCGCGAGGTGATCGTCGCCAGCGAACTCAACCGCGCCCGCGTGGTCGTGCCCGAGGAAGAACTCTCCCTCGCCATCGGCAAACGCGGACGAAACGTGCGCCTGGCCGCCAAGCTCTGCGAGGTGGACATCGATATTCTGAGCGAGGCCGAGGGCGAGCGCGAGCTCAAAGACCTCAATACGGCGTTTGGCGAGCTCGAAGGCCTGCCCGAACGCTTCCCGCAGCGCGTCTACCAGATGGGCTACTCCGTGGAAGACATCGCCGAGGGAGCCCTCGGATGGGCCGAACGGTTCGACCTCGACGAGGACATCGTGGCCATGGTCGTCAAACGATCCAAGACCGCCGCCGAAGAAATCGCGGTAGCCCGCGCACAAGCCGAAGTGGAGGCTGCTGAAGCCGAGGCACAAGCCGAAGCCGAAGCCGCCGAAGCCGAGGCTGCCGAAGCCGAAGCCGCCGCGCAGGAAGACACCGGCGAAGAAGCAGATGCCGACGCCGAACCCGACGCCGACGAAGGCACCGAAGCCCAAACGGATGACGATGACGCCGCACCCCAGGCCACCGAAGACGCCGCACCCGCGGAGCCCGAAGCCGAGCAACCCGATGCCGGCGACCCGCCAGCCGAGGAGCTGCCGGCCGAGCCCGCTGCTCCCGACGCCGCCGACGCCGACCCGGAACCCACAGCCGATGACACCGATGCCCCAGGCACCCAGGCGGAGCCTGAGGACGGCGAAGGCCCGGCTGACGACCCAACCACGACGGAAACATGATCTAGCTTCCAGGCAGGAGCTGCCGCTTGCGAATCAGGCTTTACACGCTGTCGAAAGAGCTCGGCGTCTCGAACAACGAGGTGCTGGACAAGTGCCGGGAGCTCGGCATCGAGGCCAAGTCGCACTCGAGCACCATCGAGGATGCGCAGGTGAAGATCCTGCGCCAGCAGTTCGGTGGCAAGGCTCCGGCGCCTGCGGCGAAGACACCCGCTAAGCCCACCAAGCCGGCCAAGAAGGCCAGCAAGGCACCCGCAAAGCCCAAAGTGGCCACGCCGGCCAAGAAAGCCAGCAAGGCACCCGCAAAGCCCAAAGTGGCCAAGGCGGCCACGCCCGGCAAGGGCGTCGAACCGGCCGCGGGGGCCGACAAGCCCGCCGAAAGCAAGACAGCCCCCGCCAGACGCAAGGGCAAGCGGAGAGACACCACCGCCACGGTGGTGGGCAGGATCGAGCTCCCCACGATCGAGGCCGCGCCCCGCGCCCCGGCGCCGCCGCCGGTGCGCGGCACCGACCGCCGCCCGGCCAGGCCCCGACGCGACCGCACGCGGCGGAGGCCCCGCCGGCGCGTGCGCGATCGGAGCTTTTCGCCCCGGCCCCCCGTCGAGCGCCCGACCGAGATCACCATCGGCTTCCCCGTCACCCTCCGCTCGCTCTCCGAGGTCGCCGGCATCAAGGTGGATGCGCTCATCCGCACCCTGGTGGCCAGCGGCATCATGATCAACATCAACGAGCCGCTGACGGACGAGATGGTGACCCTCCTGGCCGAGGCCTTCGAGGTGACCGTGCACATCAAGCGCGAGCGCGACCTCGAGGGGGAACTCCAGCAGGCCCAGGCCCAGCGCGACAAGCCCGAGGACCTCAAGCCCCGGCCCCCCGTGGTCACCTTCCTCGGCCACGTGGACCACGGCAAGACCTCGCTGCTCGATGCCATTCGTGAAACCCATGTGGTGGACCAGGAATCGGGCGGCATCACCCAGCATATCGGCGCCTACGTGGTGGAGCACGATGGCCGCGAGGTCGTGTTCCTCGACACCCCCGGCCACGAAGCCTTCACCGCCATGCGCGCCCGCGGCGCCCAGGTGACCGACATCGCGGTGCTCATCGTCGCCGCCGACGACGGCGTCATGCCCCAGACCCAGGAAGCCATCAACCACGCCCGCGCCGCCGGCGTCGCCATCGTGGTGGCCATCAACAAGTGCGACCTGCCCGGCGCCCAGCCCCAGCGCGTCATGCAGCAGTTTGCCACGCTCGACCTCCTGCCCGCCACGTGGGGCGGCAGCATCGAGTTCGCCGAAGTGTCGGCCATCACCAAACAAGGCATCGACGACCTCGTGGAAACCCTCGCCCTTCAGGCCGAAGTGCTCGAGCTCAAGGCCAACCCCGACAAGCCCGCCAGCGGCCACGTGCTCGAAGCACACCTCGACAGCGGCCGCGGCGCCGTGGCCACCATCCTCGTGCGCGACGGCACCCTGCACCGCGGCGACATGGTGCTGTGTGGCGAGGCCTACGGCCGGGCACGCATCCTGCACGACGACCGCGGGCGGCCCATCGAAAAGGCGGGCCCGTCCATGCCCGTCGAGATCGCCGGCCTCTCCTCCGTCCCCGCCGCGGGCGACCCGTTCGTCGTGCTGCCCACACTCGACCAAGCCCGCGAGATCGGCGAAAGCCGCGCCCGACGAGCCCGCGAGGCCAGCGTGGCCGAACGCCGCCAGGTGACCCTCGAAAACCTCTTCGACACCCTCGACCAGACCGAAACCAAGATCCTCCGCATCATCCTCAAGGCCGACGTGCAGGGCTCCCTCGAAGTGATCCGCAAGACGCTCGGCGACCTCGCCACCGACGAAGTGGCCGTCGAAATCCTCCACGACGGCGTGGGCGGCATCAACGAGAGCGACATCCTGCTCGCCGAGGCCTCCCAGGCCATCGTCATCGGCTTCCACGTCGTCCCCGACCCCAGCGCCCGCCCGCTGGCCGAAGAGCGCAAGGTGGACGTGCGCCTCTACAGCGTCATCTACCGCCTCGTGGACGAAGTGAAGGCCGGACTCGAAAGCAAGCTCGAGCCCGAACGCCGCGAAACCGTCCTCGGCCACGCCGAAGTGCGCCAGACCTTCCGCGTGTCGCGCGCCGGCAACGTGGCCGGCTCGTTCGTCACCGACGGCCGCATCGGCCGCGCCGACCGCCTCCGCCTCATCCGCGACAGCGTGGTCGTCTACGAAGGCTCCGTCGGCTCCCTGCGCCGCATCAAGGACGACGTGCGCGAAGTGGCCCGCAACCTCGAGTGCGGCATCCGCATCGAAGGCTACGACGACGTGAAGCAGGGCGACATCATCGAAGCCTACAAGATCACCGAGATCAAACGCACCCTCTAGAGCGGCACTCGCCATCCCCGGCGCGCCGCCCCGCCCGATGCCCAGGGAGCGCACCGCCGTGAACGTGGGCACCCTGTCCGTCAAGCTGATGATCCGCGAGGCCACGAGCCTCAAGGCCAAGCGCCGCGTGCTCAAGAGCCTCAAAGACCAGATCCGCAACCGCCACAACGTGTCCGTCGCCGAAGTAGGCGCGCAAGACAGCCACCAGCAGGCCATCCTCGGCATCGCCATGGCCGGCAGCGACAGCCGCTACATCGACGGCGGCCTCGCCCAGATCGTCAATTTCATCCGCGGGTTCCGCCTCGCCGAACTCGTGGACTACGAGGTGGAGATCTTCTAATGTCCCTCCGACGCGTAGCCCGCGTGGCCGAACGCATCCGCGAAGAAGCCAGCCACACCATCCTCTACGAACTCACCGACCCCCGCATCCAGATGGTCACCGTCACCAAGGTCGACCTCTCGCGCGACATGCACCACGCCACCATCTACGTCTCCGTCCTCGGCGACGAAGCCAAGCAGCGCACCGTCCTCCGCGGCCTCGACAGCGCCCGCGGCCTCATCCGCTCGCGCATCGCCAAAAACATCCGCCTCCGCGAAACGCCTGACATCGCCTTCCAGTTCGACCCCACCATCGCCTCGTCCATCGAAATCTCCCGCCTCATCGACGAAGCCCTCGCCGAGAGCAACGCCGCCAAAGGCACCGCCGACGCCGAGGCCTCAGCCGACGTCCCCGAAGATGAGCCGGCGGAAGACGACGAGTAGTCCGCTCGTGCCACAATGGCAGACGCGTTTTCGTCATAGGGTGGCTTTTTCGCCATCGTTCCGGCAGGCTGGAATCCCGCCCATCGCCACGCCGCACTCGCTGCCGTCATTCCGACCGAGGCGGAGCCGAGCGGAGGAATCTCGCAGCAGACGGCGCCACCGCTCCCATCGACGCGCCGACCCCATCCGCCGCCAGATCCCTCGATTCCGCCCCGACGGGGCTCCACTCGGGATGACGAACTCCGTGCGGTCGCCTCCCGCCTTCCCGCGGAGGCGAGAAGGAGGGCGACGGTCTCACCCCTCGAGCAACCGGGCGAGGGGGCACTGGGCGCAGGGGGTGTGGGGGGCGTTGCAGAAGTCGCCGTAGAGCGGGTAGAGGCCCTGCTGGCGGCGGCCGCTGCGCAGCAGCTTCACGTCCTTCTCGGGCCGGCCGAAGAGCTTGAGCGCCACCGGTGCGGTCGGAACTCAAGAAGATACCCGCCTCGCGCACAGGTGCAAGCCTTCATGAGCGATGGTCGCTGCGGAAGACGCTCAGGCATAGAAACACTCCGGCGAGATCCGGCAGGAATCCCGCCAAGAGCATATCATAACTCACAGCTCTTCAAACACTTATGGCGTGCTATGGAGAACCACAAACTCGCTGGACCAGTACAGCGGTAGCTCCTGTTTCGGTATACAGGAGCCGTGTGGCGTAGCCGCACTCACTTGTCGCACTTGGGTGTTGAATC
>JADHXT010000151.1 GCA_016782825.1 Candidatus Brocadiia bacterium
CATACACCTTCTTTCCGTTGAGCCACACGCGGATACCGTCGTCGCTGCCGCTCTCGATGCGGGCGTCCTGCGCCTTCTCCGACCAGAGCTGGCAGCGGAGATAGGCACAGATATTCCCGCCACGGCTGACGGTCTTGTGCAGGTCGACGACGCCCGGCTGCCGGCCGCTGGCCGACACAAGCTTCCACTTCACGTCCTTGGCGTCGGGCTGTTCCGGCGGGTGTTTCTTCTTGTCGCCGATGCCGCCCTTGTAGGGGCCGCTCACCATCCAGCCGGTGATGAAGTCCTCGGAGCGCTCGATCTCGTAGAGCACCTTTTCGCCCTGCTTGCCCACGTCCTTGTTGTCCGTGGCGGCCATGGCCCGCTTGACGGCGGCCTTGGCTTCGCTGCGGTAGGCTCCGGCAACGGCTTGAGCGATGCGGATCGAGGCGAGTGCGGCCTCGTTTTTCAGCCCGGCATCCTGGTAGCCGGGCTCCACCATGCCAAAGCCCTTGGGGTCGGCGATGCCGCCGATGGCGCCGAGCACCTCGCGCTTCTCTTCGGCGCGGCGTGCAGCGGCCATGGCCTTCTGGGCCATGGCAAGACGCTCCGCGGTGGACTGCCCCGAGCTGAGGCCGATCATCCGCACGTAGCCGCGGAGGGCGATCACGTGGTGGGTCATCTTGTCGGTCTTCTGGGCGTAGGCCAGCAGCTCGGCCGCCGGCTCGGCGGTGCGCCAGTCGGCCAGCGCGCGGAGCGCGGCGTCCTGCACGGCGGCGTCGGCATTCTTCAAGCCGGTGCGCACCACGTTGAGCGCCGTGCGATCGCCAATGGTGCCCAGCACGCGCAGGAGGGACGCCAGGCCTTGGCCCTTGGCGCTCTCCAGGGTGCCGGCCACGGCGGCCACACACTTGCGCTTGTCCGGCAGCCGCTCGCAGGCGCCCACGAGCGCCGTCTCGGCGGCCTTCCGGCTCGCCGCCTTCTCCGCACTCACGACGAGCTTGGTGAGCACGGGCAACTCTTTGTAATCGGCCAAGCGGCCCACCGCATCCACGGCGGCTCTGGCCACCTGACGATCCGCGTCGCCCGTGAGAGCGACGGCCACGCCGATGTGGTCCTTGGCCTCGCGAGCAGCGAGCACGGCGAGAAGCGTGGCGCGAACCTCCGGCGAGCCCTGTCCCACGGCCTTGGCAATGGCCGCACTGGCGACCGTGCCGCGAAGCTGGAGCAGCGCGCCGCGCGCGGCGGCCCGTTCGGCGGAGTCCTTGGCACCGAGCAGCGCGGCCAGGGGCGCCACGGCCTTCTCATCGCCGATGGCGCCGATGGTCTTGATGGCGGCCGCGCGCACCTTGGCGTCGGCGTCCTTCGTCGCCTCAAGCACGGCAGGGAGCGCCGCCGCATCGGCCCGGCGCGCCAGCAGGCTGAGCAGGCCCACCTTGCTGGCCGGCGTGGCCGTCTCGAGCCGCTGCACCCAGTGCTCGGTGGCTTTGGCGCCGCGCATGGCGATGGCGGCCTCGATGGCGGTGGAGCGGATGCTCGGGTTGTCGGAGCCCATGGCGGCGAGCACCTCGTCCATGGCCTCGTCGCCGCAGGCCTGTGCAAAGGCGAGCAGGGTGGCGCACTGCACGTGGACGTTGGCGTCGCCGGTCTGGGTCTTCAGCAGATGCTGGCAGATACGCTTGGCGGGAGCCATGTCGCCGGCCTCACCCAAGCGGCGGGCCAGGAGCAAGAGATTCTCGATCACCTGACTGCGCTCGTAGGCCGACTGCGTGTCCACGGCCTTCAGCATGGGGGCGACGGCCGCCGGCTCGCCGGAGTTGGCGGCGGCATAGCCGGCGATCAGCCGTGCATCGTGGTCGGCGCGGGTGAGTGCCGCGACGACGGGAGGCACACCCTTGGCCGCGCGCAGGTCGCCGAGGGCCTGGATGAGAGCCGTCTGGTTCTTGCCGGCGGCTCTGCCCACAGCGGAGCGGATGGGGGCCGCCGCCTTGAGGGCCACAAGGGCTTCGGCGGCAAAGCTGTAGACGTCCTTGTCGAGCAGGAGCTTGCTGACGGCGCCGACGGACTCCTCGCCGCCGATCCACTTCAGCTCCTCGAGGAGCCGTGCCTTGACGATGGTGGGCTGCTTGGCTGCCAGCGCGGTGGCGATGGCGTCGCACATCATCTTGCGGTCGGCCTCGGCGCCGGGGCGCTTCACGTGGGTGGCCACGGCGTGGAACAGGTAGTAGGCCTTGTAGTCCTCGTTCTTGTCGGCGTTCTTGAACATGCCGATGAGGGCGAGGACGCCGGCTTCCTTGCCGTCGATGACGTACTGGATGGCCTTCTCGGCCACGTCGAGGGACGGGCCGGTGTGCTTGCCGTCGGGATCGCACTTGGGGATGGTGTCCACCACGGCGGCCAGGCCGTCCTTGGCCTCGGCAGCGGTCGCGGCCGACGGCGCCGCCAGCACCACGGCGAGGGCCGCGGCCAGCAGGATCGAGAGGGTTCGTCGCGTTGCGTTCATGGTTTGGTTCCCGGAGCAGTGGGTGGATTAGACAGGAAGGTGCCAGGGTGCCCGCATCGGCTGGTAGACGAGGCGGTTGGCCTCGTCGTCGCCGATGATCTGCTCCTTGACGGGGTCGTACTTGATCTTGCGTCCCACGCGGATGGCGATGTTGGCCAGGTGGAGGATGCAGGCGGAGCGGTGTGCCGCCTCGCCGCAGCCGCCGGTCTTCTCGCGGGTGCGCACGGCTTCGGGGAAGCTGGGCCACGGCTTGGGATCGGGGGTGGCAAGGATTTTCTTCTGGTCTTCCTCGCTCAGATCGCTGAGGCCCACGCCGCGGCTCTGCTTGCGATTGTAGCCTTCGCCCCACTCGGTGCTGTCCATGACGAACACGGTGCCATCGGCGTAAGTGAGCTCCACCCAGCCCCACATGCCACAGGCCAGGGGGTGGGCAGGCGGAGCGTGGGCCTCGATCTCCACGGGGCTGGTGGCGTCCTTGGCGTGGACCCACTGCTCGGGGTCGAAGTGGTGCTGGCCCATGTCGGCCAGGCCGCCGCCCTCGTAGTCCCAGTAGCCGCGGTGGGTGCCGCCGTGGCGGTGGGGATGGAAGGGGCGCAGCGGCGAGGGGCCGCAATACATGTCCCAGTCGATCGTCTTAGGCACGGGCTGCGGCGTGGGGTTCACGAGGCCGCTCCACTGCTTGACCTTGAGTCCGCCGCGCTTGATGTGCACCACGGGGCTTTTCTTGAGCAGGCCGCTGGCGAGGAGCTTGTGGGTCATGATGGAGCCGCGGTTGCGGATCCTGCCGTAGCGCGCGAAGGTGCCCACCTGGAGGATGCGGCCGTAGCGCGTCTCGGCCTCGACCACGGCGCGGCCTTCGGCGATGAAGCGGGTGAGGGGCTTCTCGCACAGCACGTCCTTGCCGCTCTGCATGGCGGCGATGGAGATCAGCGCGTGCCAGTGGGGCGGCGTGCCGATGGCCACAGCGTCGATGTCCTTGCGGTCCATCACGCGGCGGAAGTCGGTGTAGCCCTGTCCGTCAGGGCTGGCCCATCGCACGGCTCCGGCCAGCCGCCCCTGCTCCACCTCGCAGACGGCCAGCTTGCGCACGTTGCTGCCCAGCCCGCCGAAGGTACCGCGGCCGCGGCCGCCACAGCCCACGAGCGCCGCGCCCAGGCTGTCGCTCGGGGTCTTCTGGTCTGGCCCACCCAGCGCGCGCCGGGGCACGATGGCCAGCGCCGCCGTCGTGAGAGCGCCGCCCAGAAGCTGTCTCCGAGTCACCTTGCTGTCGGACATGAACTTGGTCTCCTTATGAAACAGACCGACGGGACTGCGGAACGGTACCGCATTAGAGTAACGGCAACGGACTTGGGATGCAATGCCGAATGACCGATGTGGTGCAGGAGCCGGCGCGCGGAGGCGGATTGGCCGCATCAGTCGTTCCTGCGGCTATTCGACGAGGAGGAGCGGCTCGACCCAGGCGCCCCAGTCCCAGCCGGGGTCGTCGTTCGGCCCTGCGTCGGAAATGAGCGAGAGCTTGATCTCCTGGCCGGCGAAGCGCGAGAGGTCGATCACGACGGGCCGGAGCGTGTGGCTGGCCGAGTGCTGATCGAGAAGCCGGTGCGGCTTCCGGGCGGCGTCGGCCACGATGACGCGGAAGCTCACGCCATCCGACCTCGTTCTCTCGCCGTGCAGGCCGACAAGGGCGCGGAAGATGACCTTGCCACCGGTCTTGGGCAAACGCAGGCGGAACGTGCCGCTGACGCCGCCGGCGCCGTTGAGCCACGGGCCGTCGGTGACGATCGCGATCCGGCTGCGCCCCTCCACCGTCAGGGCGGCCAGATCGAAGCGTGCGCCGGAGGGCTTCTCGCCCCAGCCTGTCACCGGGCCTTCCTCGCCCTTGCGAGTGCGGTAGCGGCGGATGGCCCAGTCGCGGTGGAGCGCCAGGTTGACCCGTGCGCCCCTCTTGGCCGGCACTTCGATAAGGAGGCCCGCCTTGGCCGGCTCGCGCTCGGCGGCGAGGACGACGTTCGTGTCGTCCGGCTCGGCGAGATCGATCTGCCGCGCCGCGTCGCCCCACACTTGGATGATCATGTCGATGACGCGGGCGTAGGTCTGCCGCCAGCCGGTCAGGTCGTTGCTCTGTTTGATCGCATCGTCGAGCGAGAGGCCCATGTGCTCGAGCATGGCGTGGACGCGCCGGCTCTCGTGGTCCACGCAGCGGGCGAAGCCGGCTCCGCCGCGGCGGAGCATGGGCGCGGCGCAGGCATCATACTTCGACGGGTCGAGCGCGGGCAGCACCCCGGGCGGCCAGTCGGCGTAGAACGCCTTCGAGCCGGCCAGCGCGCAGTACGGCAGGACGCCGTTGTCCACGTGGTGGCGCGCGAGGCCGCGGCGGAAGTCGGCCAGGCCGTCCGCGGGCACGCCATAGTCCTTCAAGAAACGTTCCCAGAGCATGACGGCGTAGAACTCCTGCACCACGCCGTAGCTCTTGCTCTTGGCCACGTCGAGGACGGCCTGGCGCAGCTTCGGCTCCTTGTCCCACCACGTCTTGGCGGGCGCGTGGCAGAAGTAGTCGGCGAGGAGGTGGGTGACGTAGCCGCAGGCGTAGGCGAGGCCCACCTCGCCCCAGTCGCGCCGCGGCGGGCGGGCCAGGACGATGCCGTGCTTCGCCGCGTCGTCGGGGGTAACGCCGTAGTCGGCGCGGTAGGCGTGGCGGAGGAGCGCGGTGTAGAAAGGCTGCGCCGCCTTCAGGTCGAAGCGCTCCGGGTGCTCGTACTGCACGGTGTAGAGCGGGAACCAGTGCGAGAAGCGGTAGCCGCGGGCGCGCTGCACCACGTCCGGCCCCTCGGCGCCCCAGTAGACCACCCACCGGTACTTGTGCAGCATCTTCGCAAGGCGCCGGGTGGCGGGGTCCTTGGACCGTGCGAGCTTGCCGAGCGACGCGATGGCCACGACCGCATGGCCCGCGGGGCTACACGCCTCCGCCGTCGGCCCCCACGCCAGCCACAAGCACAGCCACAGCGCGAGGGCGGCACGCCACGTCGCCCTGGGGCCGTGGCCGGAGCGCGGGTCGAGGAAGCGGGTGGACGCCATCAGCCTGCCTAATCGCTCTGCGGTTCGCGGCGGCGCTTAAGTTCGCGCAACTGCACGAGATCCTCCACATCCTTCGGCCGCCCCGCGGCCCCCTTCATCGTGATCAGGTCGTCCAGACTGGCATAGAACACGGGGGCCTCCCCATACTGCCCTTCCACCTTGTTTGCCCACACCTGCTCGAAGGAGATGCCTTTCACGAAGGGATGAACACGTCGATGTCCAGCGTCGCGCGCGCATAGCCGTGAATGGGGAACGCCGTGGCGCCGATCACCACGTACTCAACGGCATGGTCTCTTAATGATCTCAACAGGCCTTCGGTGTCCATGCTGGATGAGCATCCTCTTGAGTTCGTTGGAGCGCTCCTCCATCATCTGAGTACGCTCTTGTACGGACAGGGAGAGCAGGTAGTCGAGCTCGAAGGCCCGTTCGCGCTCTTCGTCGTGCTCCGAGAGCTTCAGGATGGGTGCCATGGCGGGTGCCTCACAGCCCAGCGTGTGTCTGGTCGAGTTCTTCGTTGGGCACGTCGAACACCACGTTGTGCGGGGCGAGGGCTTCGCGGGTCATGAAGTCGGGCAGGCGGTCATCGGCGGCGGAGAAGCCGGCGCGGCGGTTGAAGTCGAGCTCGCGCCGCAGTGTGGCCTTGCCGAGGATCTCCATGTAGTCGTCGCCGGTCCACTGGGTGCCGCAGTGGGCGTTGATCATATCCACCACGGCCACGCCGGCGTCGGGCACGTCGAGCACGCAGAAGGCCACGAAAAGGCACAGCCCCGTGCTGTCGAGTGCGGCCGTGGCCTGCTGGAGGATGGCGCTGATGGCCACCTGGCCCTCGGGCTTCAGCGGGTCGACGGAGCCGCCGCAGTTGAGGATGTTCTGGCAGATGGCGTAGCCGGCCGTGTGGTCGGCGCCCATGGGCGTGGTGGCGTAGGTGACGCCGATGCCCTTGGCCGCGCGCGGGTCGTAGGCAGGCATGGCCTGGCCCTTGACGCATGGGATGCGGCTGACGCCAAGCACCTTGCCGGTGACCTCGGCGCCGGAGCCGAGGATGCGGCCGAGGGGGGTGCCGGCGCGCACTTCATCCAGCAGGGAGAGCACGCCCTCGGCGTCGCCGAAGGGCAGCAGGCCGCCTTCCATGGCCACGCCGAAGGCGGCGCCCATCTCGATGGTGTCGAGCCCGATATCGTCGTCGGCGCGGTCCATGTGGGCGATGGCGTCGAGGTCGTCGATGCCGCAGTTGGCGCCGTGCGCCCACACGGTTTCGTATTCGGGGCCTTTGGACAGAAAGCCGCCGTCCTTGTCGAGATAGATGCTCGAGCAGGCGATGGTGCAGCCGCGGTGGCAGGGGTGGCGGGGGGTTCCGCCGCGCTCGAGGATGGTCTCGCGCTCCGCCTCGCCGCTGATCTTGCTGGTGCCCTCGAAGGTGCCGGTGGAGAAGTTGCGGGTGGGGTAGGCGCCGGCGGTGTTGATCACGTCGGCCAGGATGTTGGTGCCGTAGGTGGGGAGTCCCTCGCCGGTGACGCCGTGGCCCTTGAGATGCTGGGCGAAGCGCTTGCTGTGTGCTCTCATGGCCTCGGGGTCGGCGCTGACGGGACGCTTGCAGCCGGCGGCATCGAGCACGATGGCCTTGAGGCCCTTCGAGCCCATGACGGCGCCCAAGCCGCCGCGGCCGGCGTGGCGGGTGGGGCGGCCCTCGATGTCGGTGACGGCAATGCTGGCCGCGCGGAGCTTCATCTCGCCCGCCGGGCCGATGGAAATGCAGGCCACGTCGCTGCCGTGCTGCTCGAACAGGCGGGCTACGGTGTCGTAGTTGCCCAGGCCCTTCAGATCGGGGGCCGGCGTCAGGCTGGCGCCATCGGCGGCCACACGGAGCACGTAGCAGGCGGCCTTGTCGGCGGGCAAGCCCTCCACCACGATGGCACCTACGCCCAGGCGCCCCAGGGTCTGGCCGGCCATTCCCCCGGCGTTGGATTCCTTGATCGTGCCCGTCAGCGGGCTCTTAGCCCCCACCGACAGGCGGCCGCTGCACGGAGCCGAGGTGGCGGCCAGCAGGCCAGGGGCGATGACGAGCTTGTTGTGCTCGGATAGCGCGTGGCACGTGGCGGGCACGTCGCTGGCCACAATAGCGCTGGTGACCGCGCGGCCACCGAGGGCCTGCAACTCCTCGGGCATCGGCTCTTGCGTCACGTCGAGAGCATCCATCCGCACGCGCAGCAGCGTTCGCATCGTGTGATCTCCTGCTTCCAGGGCATCTGTGTGTGGCCGGCCTCCGACGCCTTCATTCTACACGCCGCGGCCCGCGTGTCAATGTGCGTCGCCGCCCCGGTGAGCAGTTGACCCCAGCCCGTAGAGGGGCTA
>JADHXT010000152.1 GCA_016782825.1 Candidatus Brocadiia bacterium
GAGGGCCAGGCCGACCTCGCCGGGCTTCTGCACGCGGTGGCCGAGCTGATCTCCAAGCGCAGCCTGGTGATCGTCCTGTCCGACCTGCTGGCCGACCCGCAGCCGGTGCTCGATGCGTTCCACCACCTGCGCTTCAAAGGCCACGAGGTCGTCGTGTTCCATATCCTGGACGAGGCGGAGGCCTCGTTCCCGTTCTCGCAGTTCACGCGGTTCGAGGACATGGAGACCCCGGACCACGTGACGGCCGACGCGCGGGTGCTGCGCGATGCCTATCTGCGCGAACTCGATGCGTTCATCGAGCGGTACCGCACCGACTGTGTCCGTCGGCGCATCGACTACATGCAGGTGGACACCTCCACCACCTTTGACAAAGCCTTGCTGGCCTACCTGGTGCGGCGCGCCGGCTACGGATGAATGGGCGCGCCCGGGTGGGTGCTGCGCGAGACGTGCCATCTTCGGAATGAGCATCATGGCCATGCCCCTTCTGGCGCTCGATTTCGCCGTGCCCGGCGCCCTGTGGGGCCTCGTGGCCGTGGGCATCCCCGTGGTGCTGCACCTGCTGTTCCGGCAGAAGCCCGTCGTCGTGCGGTTCCCCGCCCTGCGGTTGCTGCTGGCCTCGTGTCGGCAAACGGCGCGGCGTTTCCGGCTGAAGCAACTCCTCCTGCTGCTGCTGCGGATGATGGTGGTGGCGGCCTTCGTGGCCGTGCTGGCGGGCCCGCGGCTCGTGGAGCACCACCCCGGCCCGCGCGGCGGCCGCAGGGTCAACGCCGTGGTCGTGCTCGACACCTCGTACAGCATGAGCCACGTGGGACCCGACGGCTCTCCCCGCTTCCACCGTGCCAAGGCGCTGGCGCTCCAGATGCTGGACATTCTGTCGGCAGACAGCCGCCTGGCGCTCATCCTGTGCGCGGACGAGCCCGACGTGGCCGTGGGCGCCTTCACCTTCGACCGGCAGGCCATCGCCGAGCGCATCAAGCGCAGCCGCAGCGGCTACCGGCCCACCGACTGCACCGCGGCGCTGCGTGAGGCCCAGCGCCTCTTCCGCGACGAGAAGGTGGCCGACGCTCGTGCCATCTTCCTCTTCACCGACCTGACGGCCAACGGCTGGCGGCCGAGGAAGGAGGAGGAGGAGGGCAGCGGCGCCGCTGTGTATGTGATCGACGTGGGCGACGACGGCGGCGGCAACCGCTCCGTGGCGCTCGACAGGCAGTCGTTCGGCGCGGCCGATGTGGGTCTTCCGTTCGCCTTCGAGGCACGGGTGGCTTTCGCCGAGCCCGGCGCGACGGCCGTGGTGGAGCTGCACGTGGACGACCAGCTTCGCGGGGAGCGCCACGTGGGGCCCGACGGCGAGGCGCGGTGCCGGTTTCAGACGACTCCGTCGGCACCCGGCTACCTGGCAGGGCGGGTGGCCCTGCGCGGCCGCGATGCCATCACGGCCGACGATGCCGCCTACTTCGCTGTCCCGTGCGGCGCGCGCCGGAGCGTGTTGGTGGTGGACGGTGCGGCGGGCGGCGGCGGGGGGCCTTCGGACGCGTTGTTCCTCACCCGCGCCCTGTCTCCGCCGGTGGCGGGAGCCGTCGCCGCCGTGCGCTGCGACGTGGTGGCACCGGCCGGGCTAGATGGCGATGCGGTGGCGGGCTCGGCGGCGGCGATTCTGCTCGACGTGGCGCGCCTGTCGGCCGCGCAGTGGGCACTGCTGGCGGGGCATGTGGCCCAGGGCGGCGGGCTCATTGTGTTTGGCGGTCCCCAGGTGGACGTGGCCTCCTACAACGCCCACGGCCGCGATCCGTTGGACGCCAAGGGCGGGCTGCTCCCGTGCTCCCTGGCGGGCGCACGCCCAGGGGCGGCCTTCCGTTTCCGCCAGGGCAGCTTCGACCATCCCTTGCTGCGCCCCTTCGAGCGCGAGAACCCACACCTGGGCGAGCCGGTGTTCACGGCCTGTCTTGTCGCCACGCCGGCGAAGGACGCGGCCCGCGTGGTGTTGAGCTTCGACAACGGCCTGCCGGCGCTGGTGGAGAAGGCCTATGGCCAGGGGCGCGTACTGGTGTTTACGGGCACGGCCGGGCCGCGGTGGGGCGATTTCCCGCGCGTGCCCCACGCCTACGTGCCGTTTGCGCACGAGATGGTGCGCCACGTGACCCGCCGCGAGGAGCAGCCCCCGTGGGTGCGGGTGGGCGAGGCCGTGCGCGTGGTGTCGCCCGACCGGGGGCCACTGCGCTCGGTGCGCGTGCAGCCACCCGACGTGGGGAGCTGGTTGTCCGTGGTGCTGCCGCGGGACGGCCAGGGGCGGTTCCCCAACGCCGTGCCGCTGGCCGACACGGAGCAGCCGGGCATCTACCTGGTGGAAATCGCCTCGGAGAAATCCACGACCACGCAGTTGGTGGCTGTGAACGTGGACACGCGGGAGTCGCTGCCCGAGCGGTTCACCGAAAAGGAGCTGGCCCGCCTGCTGCCGGGAACGCCGGTGGCCGTGTTCCGCAGGCTGCGGGAGTTGCGGGAGCCGTTGGAGGTGGGCGGCACGGTGACCGACCTCAACCGCACCCTCGTGCCGCTGCTGCTCCTGCTGCTGGTGATGGAGCTCGTGGTGGCCAACCGCATGTATGGCCGCACGGCGCCCTTGGCGGAGGTGCCGACGGGCGCGCCGCCGCTGCCGGAGGAGTGAGCCCGCCGGGAGCTTACAGCACGCGGCAGATGCGGCACTTCAGATAGCGCGTCTCGGGGCAGGCCACGGTGACGGGGTGGTCGGGCCCCTGGCCGCGGGTCTCGAGCACCTGCACGTCGCGGCCGATGTCGATGGCAGCGGCGTTGAGCATGGCGTCGAAGGTGGCGCCGTCCACGTGCTGCGAGCACGAGCAGGTGACGAGAATCCCCCCCGGCTCCAGACATTGCATGGCCACCAGGTTGATGTCCTTGTAGCCGCGCAGTGCCTTCTCCACATCGGCGTGGGAGCGGGCGAACTTCGGCGGGTCCAGCACGATGAGGCCGAAGGCCTGCTCCTCGGCTCGCAGCCGGCGCAGTTCGCCGAACACATTGCCCTTGAGGAAGGTGATGTCGTCCACGGCGTTGAGCTCGGCGTTGTGACGTGCCAGGGCGAGCGCGTGGTCGGAGAGGTCGACGGCGATGGTCTCGCCCACCGCGCCTTGGGCTTTGGCGAAGATGGAGAATGCGCCGGCGTAGGCGAAGCAGTCGAGCATCCGGCGGCCGGCGGCGTAGGGGAGGACGGCGCGCCAGTTGTCGCGCTGGTCGAGGAAGAGGCCGGTCTTCTGGCCCGCGCGCACATCCACGTCGAACCGCACGCCGTGCATGGTGATGGGGACGCGCTCGGGCGGCTCGCCGTCGGCGTGGGAGCCGACGTGGGGCTCGATGCCCTCCTTGTCGGCCACATCGGTGTCGCTGCGCTCGAAGACGGCGAGGCCGGGGCAGTGCTGGCGCAGGGCCTCGAGGATCAGGGCGCGGCGGTGGGCCATGCCGAGGGAGAGAATCTGGAGCACCAGCCAGTCGCCGTAGCGGTCGACCACCACGCCGGGGAGGCCGTCGCCTTCGCTGTGCACCACGCGGTAGGCGTCGGTGTGCTCGGGCAGACGGAGCACGTCGTTGCGGAGGGCCACGGCGAGGCGCACGCGGCTCGCGAAGAACGCCTCGTCCACCACCTCGTCGGGGTTCCAGGACAGCAGCCGCACGCGAATCTGTGAGTGGCCGTTGTAGAGGCCCTTGGCCACGAACTGGCCGCGGTCGTCCACCACGTGGACCATGTCGCCGTCGCCGGGCTCTCCGTCCACGCGCTGCACCGAGCCGGAAAAGACCCAGGGGTGGCCGAAGAAGAAGGGCTTGGCGCGTCCGCGGCGCAGATGCACGGTGGGCATAACAGCACTTCCTGTGGGGCGAGAGAGTGGCGAGGGCTAGCGGGCCTTCTTCGGCGCGCGTCGTGGGGTGGCGGGTTTGCGCGTGACGCCCCGCCGTTTGGCTCTGGACGTGCCCTTGGGGGCGTCGTTTCGCCCGAAGGCGGCATCGAACACCTGGCTGAGGGTCGTGACCGGGATGAAGGTGAGCTCCCCGCGAATCTCCTCCGGCACGTCGGCGAGGTCCTTGGCGTTGCGCCGGGGCAGCACGATGCGGCGCAGGCCCACGCGGTGGGCGGCGAGCACTTTTTCCTTGATGCCACCGATGGGCAGCACGCGGCCGCGGAGGGTGATTTCGCCGGTCATCGCCAGGTCGCTGGCCACCTTCTTGCCCGTGAGGAGCGAGACGATGGAGGTGGCGATGGTGACGCCGGCCGAGGGGCCGTCCTTGGGGATGGCTCCGGCGGGGAAGTGGATGTGGATTTCGCGGCTGGTGAAGAAGTCGGGGTCGATCCCGAGGTCGGCGGCGTGGGCTCGGATGTAGCTGAGGGCGGCGTGGGCCGATTCCTTGATCACGTCGCCGAGCATGCCGGTGAGGGTCAGGGTGCCCTTGCCGGGCATGATGGTGGATTCGATGAACAGGATGTCGCCTCCGCTGGCGGTCCAGCTCAGGCCGATGGCCACGCCGGGCTCCTTGAGACGTTCGGCGGCTTCGTGCTCGAACAGGGGCGGGCCGAGGAGGCCGGGCAACTGGCGCGCTCCGAGGGTGCGCTTGCGGGCCTTGCCGGACGCCACGGCTTTGGCCAGCTTGCGGCAGCAGCTCCCGATGGTGCGTTCGAGGTTGCGCACGCCGGCCTCGCGGGTGTATTCGCGGATGATGCGGTGGAGGGCATCGTCCTTGAAGGCCACGGTGCGTTCGGTGAGGCCGTTCTGCTCGATCTGGCGTGGCACCAGGTAGGTCTTGGCGATGAGCATCTTGTCGTGCTCGGCATAGCCGGGCAGCTCGATGACCTCCATGCGGTCGCGGAGCGGTGGCGGGATGGGGTCGAGGAGGTTGCCGGTGGTGATGAACATGACGTGGCTGAGGTCGAAGGGCACGTCGAGGTAGTGGTCGCTGAACGTGGAGTTCTGCTCGGGGTCGAGCACTTCGAGGAGCGCGGACGAGGGGTCGCCGCGGAAGTCCATGCCCAGCTTGTCCACCTCGTCGAGCATGAAGACGGGGTTGTTGAATGCGACGCGTCGCAGGCCCTGGATGATGCGGCCGGGCAGGGCGCCAATGTAGGTGCGGCGGTGGCCGCGGATTTCGGCCTCGTCGCGCACGCCGCCGAGGGAGATGCGGTGGAACTTGCGGCCGATGGCACGGGCGATGGAGCGGCCGAGCGACGTCTTGCCGACGCCGGGCGGGCCCACGAAGCAGAGGATGGGGCCTTTGCTGTCGGGCTTGAGCTTGCGGACGGCGAGGTATTCGAGGATGCGGTTTTTCACGTTGGCCAGGTCGTGGTGGTCCTCGTCCAGGATGCGTGCGGCGCGCTCGATATCCAGGTTGTCGTCGGTGGCGGCGCTCCAGGGCAGCTCGCACATCCATTCGAGATAGGTGCGTGCCACGCTGTATTCGGCAGACGAGGGGGGGATGCGCTTGAGCCGGTCGAGCTCGCGGTTGGCCTCTTTCATGGCCTCTTCGGGCAGCTTGGCCTTGGCGAGGCGTTCCTGCATTTCCTCGATTTCGGCGGAGCGGTCGTCGGCCTGGCCCAGCTCGCGCTGGATGGCCTTCATCTGCTCGCGCAGGTAGTATTCCTTCTGGGTCTTGGACACTTCGTCCTGCACCTGGCTCTGGATGCGGGAGCCGAGCTCCACGACCTCCACCTCGCGGTTGAGCAGGCTCACGACGCGCTGGAGGCGCGCCCTGGCGTCGGGGATGGCGAGGACGGCCTGCTTCTCTTCGGTCTCGAGGCTCAGGTTGGCGGCCACGAAGTCGGCCAGGCGCCCTGGCGAGGTGATGTTCATCACGATCACCTTCACCTCCTCGGGCACGTTGGGCACGAGCGACACCATGCGCTGGAAGAGGTCCACCACGGTGCGAGCGAGGGCGCGCACCTCGAGGGAATCGTCGTCGGGTTCCTCGAGGGGCTCGATTTGCGCGACGAGGTAGGGCTCTTCCTGGACGATGCGGGTGAGGCGCACGCGCTGGATGCCGCGCACGATGATGCGCGCGCCGCCGTTGGGCAGCTTGAGCATCTGGAGGAGGGAGCCCACGGTGCCCACGGCATGGAGGGAGCCGCCGGTGGGCTCGTCGTCGGTGGCGCTTTGCTGGGCCACGAGCACCATCAGCTTGTGCTCGTGAAGGGCCGCCTCGTCGATGCAGGCGAGGGACTTCTGGCGGAGCACCTGGAGCGGCGCCACCATCTGGGGGAAGATCACCGTGTTGATCAGGGGCAGAATGGGGAGCTGCTCGGGAATGTCGAGCGTCTCGTCGGGCCCCTGTTCTTCGATCGCCATGGCATTCTCTCGTGGCGGGCGGGGCGTCAGAGGCGGAGCTGCACCGGGTCGCGCAGCTCGCGGGCCTCGTCGCACTTCGGGACGGTGATGAGGAGGAAGCCGTCGGCGTATTTCGCTTCGGCCTCTTCGTGACAGATGTTGGGCGGCAGCGAAACGACCCGCTCGAACAGGCCGGAGCGGATCTCGAGCTGGTGGTAGGTCTTCCTCTCGTGGGGCGTGGTGTCGTGGCGCACGGCGCGCACCAGCAGGGCGTTGGCCCGCAGCACGATGAGGATGTCCTTCACATCGAGGCCGGGCGCCTCGAGCCGCACCACCACGCTGCCCTCGGTTTCGTACACGTCCGTCGGCGGCTGCCAGAAGCTGCCATGGGGCGTGTCGAGAAACGATTCGGAGAAGAAGAAGTCGGTAGCCAGCTTGTCGAGCTGCCGCTCGAGGAGGCGCAGCCGGCCGAAAAACTTGTCGTCTTCAGAAGCCATTGTGAACCCTCGACTTCTGAGAGGAAGACTCACGCGTTGCTTGGGCACCACGCCCCTGCTTGGGGAGGATACCACATGGTTGGGCCTGTGTCAAAAGCGCGGCGGCGCGGCGGGTCACTCGCTGTTGATTCTGTCGGGGGTGTGGTTTATAATCGGCGGGCAGGCGCGCGCTGTCCATCCCCCTGTTTCTCCGTTGAGAGGCTCCTATGGCACGGTTCGACATTGCGGTCATTGGCTCGGGTCCCGGCGGCTACGTGGCGGCCCTGCGGGCGGCCCAGTTGGGCAAGGCGGTGTGTGTGGTGGAGCGGGACGCGCTGGGCGGCGTGTGCCTGAACCGCGGCTGCATCCCCACCAAGGCGCTGGCCCATTCGGCCGACGTGTTCGAGGAGGCCAAGGAGGGCGAGAAGATCGGCGTGTGTGTGGGCGACCTGACCCTCGACTTCGGCAAGATGATGGCCGCGAAAGACGCCGTGGTGCGGAAGCTCTCGGGCGGCGTGGGCTTTCTCCTCAAGCGGGCCAAGGTAACCGTGTTTGCCGGCGAAGGCCGGCTGGTGGACCGCAAGACCATCGTCGTGACGCTGAACGAAGGCGGCGAGGAAACCCTCGAGGCCGAGAAGATCATCCTGGCCACCGGCTCGGAGCCGGCGCGCCCAAGCTGGCTGCCCTTCGACAGCGACCGCCTGATGACGAGCGACGAGGCCCTCCAGCTCGCCGAGATGCCCGCCAGCGTGCTCATCCTCGGCGGCGGCTACATCGGATGCGAGTTTGCCTGCATCCTGAGCCAGCTCGGCTGCCAGGTGACCGTGGTGGAGATGCTCGACCATCTGCTTCCGCTCATGGACGCCGACGTGGGGGCCGAGATCACCAAGTCGCTCAAGCGCCGCAAGGTGAAAGTCCACACAGGCACCAAGCTCGAGTCGCTCGAGGCCGACGACGCCGGCGTGGTGGCCACCCTCGAGGGCGGCAAGACGATCGAGGCCGAGAAAGCCCTCATCTGCATCGGCCGCAGGATGCTGAGCGATGGCCTGGGCCTCGAGGAGGCCGGCGTGGCGGTGGAGAACGGCGCCATCCAGATC
>JADHXT010000153.1 GCA_016782825.1 Candidatus Brocadiia bacterium
CACACCGTGCTGCCCGGCAGCGTGAGCAGCGAGCCCGACAGCACGATGAGCGGAAGCGTCACGACCAGCGCCGCCACGAAGGAGAAGGCAAACTTCGACCACAGGATCGCCCGCCGCGACACCGGCACCAGCCCCAGCACCCAGAAGCGGCGCCCCTCGAGGCTCAGCAACGGAAACACGAATCGCGTGGCCACCGTGGCCAGCACCAGGCTCGTGGCCGCCAGGTTGAGCAGCGCCGTGAGATTGCGCCACAACGGCCGCGCCAGGTGATACGAAAACGTCCGCAGGTTCACCACGTAGAAGCCCATCAGGCCGAACAGGATCGCGCACTGAGTCCACTGCACCGGGTCGCGCACAAACACCCGCCAGTCCTTGCCCGCCAGCAGCCGCACGGCCCCGCCCCATCGCACCAGCGGCCACCGCCGGCGTCCCGCACGCCGCCGCCCGCCCCCGTGCGACTGGGTGCGCGACCAGCTCGCGCGCATCCACCGCCGCGAGAGCTCCCACCACACCACCACCCCCAACGCCGCATGGCTCACCAGCACCAGCAGGAAGTACCCCGCCTCCCACAGATGGCCCCGGGCCGCCTGCACCAGGCCGTGGCTCACCCAGTAGCTCGGCAGAAACAGGTTGCGCGAGAACTCCATCCGCCCCACCACCCGCCGCAGCGCCCCCGAGATGCCCGCGCCCGGAGCGGCCGCCGCGTGCACCCACAGCACCACCCCCACCGCCACCGCCACCGCCGCCACCGCCGACACACCCAACACGCGCTTCACCCGCTCCGGCAGAAACGCCGCCAGCAGCAACGCCACCGTCCCCCCCACACTCGCCGCCAGCAGCACGAACGGCACGAGAAACGCCACCACCACCAGCGGGTAGTGCCACGACGCACCCACCCACTCGCACACACCAGCCCACACCGCCCCCCACCACCGCGGGTTCAACTCGTAGAACAGCGGCAGCCCCGAGTAGGCCGCGGGATCGGCCGGCACATGCGTGGCCACCCCGTAGCCCAGCATCAGCGGCAG
This sequence comes from Candidatus Brocadiia bacterium, assembly GCA_016782825.1. Taxonomy (GTDB): domain Bacteria; phylum Planctomycetota; class PUPC01; order DSUN01; family DSUN01; genus BS750m-G60. The sequence goes on from JADHXT010000153.1 coordinate 1,029, forward strand.
CCCCAGCACCAGGAACGCCCACGAGCTGAACGCGAGCGACTCCAGCAGGCGGTACGAGAACACGTCCTCCTCGCGCACGGGACACGAAAGCAGAAACTCCGTTTCCCGCGAGCGGAACAGGCTGCCAAAGGAAATGATCGCGTTGGAGAAAACGAGCATGCCGCCCAGGAACAGGAAGAACAGCGACAGCAGCGACTCCGCGAGCATCCCCGCCAGCTCTTCCAGGTACCGCTGCATGAAGCCGAATCCGCTCAGCGATGCCAGGAACACCCCCACCCAGAAGCCCACGCCGGTGGCCGCCACCACCGCCACCTTGAGCAGCGAGTGACGCTGAAACGTGCGGACCGCATTCAGCAGCATCCGCCCGCGCATCCGGAGCAACAGGCCTAACGACTTGCCGTCGGTCACTGCTCGATGCTCCCAGCGCCCTCGCGCCAACCGGCCCGGCACCCCCACGCTTGGCCGCGGCGCGCGCTACGTGTGGTAGTCGGCGTTGATGGTGATGTAGTCCTTCGACAGGTCGCACGTCCACACCGTGGCCGACGCCTCGCCGAGCCCCAGGTCGTAGCGTAGCCGCACGGTGCGGCCCGCCATGGCTTCGGCCAGGGCCTCGGGCAGCGCGTCGGCGGCCATGCCGCCGGCGTAAGCCACCACGTCGCCCACCTGAAACGTGGCCTTCGTCTCGTCCAGGCTCGGGCAGGCGTTGCCGCCGGCGGACACGAAGCGGCCCCAGTTTGGGTCGCCGCTATGGAGCGCTGTCTTGCACAGCGGCGAGTCGGCGATGGCGCGCGCCACGGCCAGCGCATCGGCCACCGTGAGCGCCCCCACCACATCGATCTGCACCAGGCGGGTGGCGCCTTCGCCATCCTCCACGATCTTGCGTGCCAGCACGCCACACAGCTCGGCGAGCGCGGCCTCGAAGCGCGCGGCCGCCTCCGTGCCCGCCTCGATGGCCGGGGCATCGGCCAGGCCGCTGGCCAGGATCACGCAGGTGTCGTTGGTGCTGGCGTGGTTGTCGATCGTGATGCGGTTGTAGGTGAGCTCGATGGCCCGGCACAGCATCTCCTGGAGCAGGGGCCGCTCGATAATGGCATCGGTGGTGAGGAAGCTGAGGGTGGTGGCCATGTTGGGCGCGATCATGCCCGCGCCCTTGGTGGTGCCGCCGAGCACCACGTGGCCGGCGCCCAGGTCGCACCGCAGGGCGTGCTGCTTCACCACGGTGTCGGTGGTCATGATGGCACGGGCAAAGCGGTCGCCCGCCTCGAGCGAACTGTCGAGCTGCTGCGCCGCCACTGGGATGCCCGCCAGCAGCTTGTCCACCGGCAGAAAGTGGCCGATGATCCCCGTGGACGCCACCAGCAGATTGTCGGGCACGAGCCCCAGGGCGTCCGCGGCCGCCTGTGCCGTGGTCTGCACGTCGCGCAGCCCTCGCTCGCCCGTGCAGGCGTTGGCGTTGCCGCTGTTCACCATGGCGGCCCGCACGCCACCGCGTGCGACCACCTCGCGGCTCCACCGCACCGGGGCAGCCGTCACGCGGTTGCGCGTGAACGTAGCGGCCGCGGTGCCCTGCACGTCGCACACGAGCAAGCCGAGATCGTCCACTTCGGCCTGCTTGATGCCACACCGCGTGGCGGCCGCCCGAAAGCCCTGCGCCGCCGTCACGCCGCCAGGAATCCCCTGCCAGCAGGCCTGCTCGTCACTCACGGAAATGCTCCTCGGTTGCACGTGGAAGCCGACCGCCACAAACGACCCCAGGGGGCGTTCCCCCGGCGGCACTCGTCGCTCTTATCGGGGCATGATAGCCCTCGAGCGCCCCGGTGTCAATCGGCGACTCTCAGGCACCCGACGCCCACAGCACCGCCCCGGATGCGGTTCAGGCCAGCCATCTCACCCCCCGGACTACGCCAGACGCCAATTTGCGCTTGACTTTCTCAGCCACAGGGCTATAATCGGCGACTGTACGCTAACATCCGCGCCGAGCGCCTACACCCTACAGGAGTCCTGGGCATGAGCCTAGTCGGCAAGATATTCGCCGTCCTCGCCATGATCATCGCCATCTTCTACACTGGCGTCACCGTGGCCCTTGTCTCCCTCCAGGAAAACTACCGCCAGCAATTTGTCAACGAACAGGCGAAGCACGACCACACCAAGAAAACGAAGGACATCGAGTACACCAAGCTCGATAGCCTGCGCAAGCAGGTGGAAGGCGAGCGCGACAGCCTTCGCAAAGAGGTGAGCCGCCTCGACGGCGAAAACGGCAACCTCCACGCCCAGTGGGCCGAGGCCCAAAACGCCGTCCGCCTCGCGATGAACGTCATCGACGACCAGAAGGAAGAGCTCGCCCGCATCAGCAAGAACCGCACCGAACTCCACACCGACTTCCAGGCCAAGGTGCGTGAGAACGAAAAGCTCCAGGGCGACATCACCGGCCTCAAGGACACCGTGGAGCAGCGCAACACCGCCATCAACAAGCTCCAGCAAGACCTCGCCACGGCCCAGAAAAACTTCGTCACCACCGAGAAGGAACTCGGCAAGGTGGTGACCGACCTCGAGACCGCCCAGGCCCGCCTCACCAAGCTCCGCGAAATCCGCCCCGACATCCACGACAGCCTCATTCGCGAAGTGACCCTGCCGCCCAAGAAGGTCGTGCGCGGCAAGGTGACTGCCGTCGACCAGAAGCTCGGACTCGTCATCATCAACCGCGGCCAGCGCAACGACGTGCGCAAGGGCCACACCTTCATCGTCTTCCGCGACAACGAATACATCGGCAAGGTGATCGTGGACGACGTGTTCCCCGATGTGGCCGCCGCGCGCTACGTCGCCGATGCCATGAAAAAGGGCGTCGAGGTCGGTGACGACGTCACCACCAAGCTGCGCTTCGAGTTCTAGCACCGGCCTCCGGTTGACGCCGACCCTTTGGCTCGCCGCCTCCCAACGAACGGCAAGCCCCGATGAACCGCTGATCTGCACCTGCTCTGGAGAACACAATGGCACGCGTCAGAGTCCGCTCGAACATCTACGCCGCGCTGCCCTTCCTCGCCTGCCTCGTCATGGGGGTCGGCTGCTACTTCGCCGTCCAGCGGCTCATGGAATACCGCAACGACGACATCCGCCCCAACGTCACCCTGCCGCCGCTGCCTGGCCTCGGCGACGAAGAACCGGCAGTCACACCCGGCGAGGGCGATACACCGGCCGTGCCGACCCCTGGGACGGACGTGCCGGACGACGACGCCCCAGCTCCCGATGGCGCCGATGCCCCCGCTGATGACGGCGCGGTCCCCCCGGCCGACGATGGTGCCGCTCCCCCGGCCGACGATGGTGCCGCTCCCCCGGCCGACGATGGTGCCGCTCCCCCGGCCGACGGTGGCGCCGCTCCCCCAGCCGACGCAGGCAAGACCGTGGCCCCTCCAGCCGGTGGCGCGGATGCGGCGAAAGGACTCGACGAGGAGGAGGATGAAGAGCCGTAGGACGGCTCTCGCCTTCCCAACTGCAACGACCACGACGGGACGTCCCCTCTCCCTTCCCCGAGACGGAAAGCCCGGCTGCCCATGTACCTGCTCGACCGCGTCTGGAGCCTCTTCTCCCTCGACATGGGCATCGACCTCGGAACGGCCAACACGTTGGTCTGTCTCCGTGGCAAGGGCATCGTCCTCAGCGAACCCTCTGTCGTCGCCGTCAAGAAGGGCACCACCAAGGTGCTCCTCGACGGCAAGGCCGTGGGCCAAATGGCCAAGGACATGCTCGGCCGCGTGCCCGGCAACATCGAGGCCATCCGGCCGATGAAGAACGGCGTCATCGCCAACTTCGACATCACCGAGCGCATGCTCCGCTACTTCATCCGCAAGGCCCACGGCCGCCAGTGGGGCTGCCGCCCTCGTCTCGTCATCGCCGTGCCCAGCGGCATCACCGACGTCGAGAAGCGAGCCGTCTTCGCCTCGGCCGACCGGGCGGGCGCCCGCAAGGTGTATCTCATCGATGAGCCGAAAGCCGCCGGCATCGGCGCCGGCATGCCCATCACCAACCCCACCGGCAACATGATCGTGGACATCGGGGGCGGCACCACCGAGGTGGCCGTCATCTCCCTCGGCGGAGTCGTCACCAGCCAGTCCCTCCGCATCGCCGGCGACAGGATGGACGAGGCCATCGTCCAGCACATGAAGCGCACCTACAACATGGACATCGGCCCCCGCATGGCCGAAGACATCAAGATCGACATCGGCTCCGCCTTTGCCCAGGACGAAGAGCTCACCGCCGAGGCCAAGGGACGCGACTTCATCACCGGCCTCCCCCGCCGCGAGATCATCACCTCCGAGGAAGTCCGCGAGGCCCTCCGCGAGCCCGTCAGCGCCATCATCGAATCCATCCGCCTCACCCTCGAGAAGACGCCGCCCGAGCTCTCGGCCGATATCTTCGACCGCGGCATGATGATCGCCGGTGGCGGCGCCCTCCTCCGCGGCCTCGACAAAGCCATCTCGCGCGAAACCGGCCTCCAGGTCACTATCGCCGACGACCCGCTCACGTGTGTGGCGCGGGGCACAGGCACCGTGCTCGACGACCTGTCGCGCATGAGCGGCGTGCTCGAAGGCAGCGAAAGCGACTACTAGCACAACCGCATGGCCATCTCCATCCCTCCTGCCACGCGCCGTCGTCTCCTCGCCATCGCCATCCTCGCCTTCTGCGCCGTTTCCATCGCCTTCCCCCGCCCCTGGCAGCAGCAGCTCCGCCACACGGCACACGCCGCAGCCCACCCCGCACTCCACGTCCTCGCCAGCGGCCGCAGCGTCCTCCTCGACCTCCGCCAACGCCTCCTCTCGCTCTGGAGCGCCACCGACGAAATCCAACGCCTCCGCCATGAAAACCGAGCCCTCCGCGAAGCCCTCGCCCGCGTCACCGACCAGGCCCACCGCACCGACCTGCGCCTCCGCAACTACACCCAAATCCAGGACTTCGCCGTCGCCCGGCTCCACCGCGCCCTGCGCCTCGTCCCGGCCACCGTCATCGCCGAAGACACCTCTGCCTGGCGACGCAGCGTGATCATCAACCGCGGAGTCCGCGATGGCATCGTGGAAGGCGCCGCCGCCGTCTGGGGCACCTCCATCGTCGGCACCGTCGTCGCCGTCCGCCAATCCGCAGCCACCGTCCGCCTCCTCACCGACAGCCGATTCGGCCTCACCGCCCGCCTCGTCCGCACGGGCGACGTGGGCCTCCTCAGCGGCACCACCGAATCCGACGCCCACCTCCGCCTCCGATGGATGCACCTCCATCCCGTGCAGGAGGGCGACCTCGTGGTCTCCTCCGGCATCGACCCGCTCATCCCCCCAGGCCTCACCGCAGGCCAGGTGCAACACGCCTCCAAGGCCAGAGAACCCCTGTTCTACGACGTGCAGGTGCGCCCATTGATCGACCTCAGCCGCCTCAGCGAACTCCTCGTCATCCTCCCCGCCGCCAGTGACGCCGACGAACTCCTGCTCGAACAGCAGCAGTCCCCGCCGCCCCCCTAGCCCGAGCAAGTGCTGCAAGAGGCGCCGCGGCGAATCACGCAGCGCGCACTCCCCACCCCCATACCGCATCTGGCACCACAGGCACACAGCGCCCCCAGAGAATGTGGGCTTCAGACACACAGCAGAGGCGATTGTGTGTCAACGCACATATCAAAACAACCATGTCTGCACTTCACTTCACACACAATGAGACCCTCGATCTCCCCGCGCGATTGCCCCTTACTTCTGTCTCAGCAGGCACTTATGTCCTATTATTGAATCCGCAGACCCATTTGGCACACGAGTTGCATCTTCTAAGCGAGAAGGTTGAGGAACCTTCACGCTCTTTGGAACCGCATTGAAACGCCTCGGTGTGATTCTGCAACCCGTGCCCTCTACATCACCGAGGTGAGGGTAGCCCATTGATCCTTTAGGTGACCCCCTCCCCGCCTCAGGGGTCTGGGCTACCCTCTCTAAACTGCCCACGCGCTTGCCGCGTGTTAGACCACGGGCTGCTCAGTCTTAACAGGTGCCCCCTCCCCGCCTACAAGAACTGAGCAGCCCTGTCTCTTTTAACCCTGCAATTACGGACACGCTCCAACACCGCGCTCGGCCTGTGTGCGTATCAGAGGGCTAGCGCCCTCGCCTCACAGCACGATGGCGCCCTGTGCCTGAAGCGTGGCGCGGCGCTTTGTCGCGTCGATGGCGGCCACGGCGCGCCCCGAGTCGATGGCCACGTGGCACGCCACGCCGGCGGCCTGCCCCATCTGGTTGCAGTTCACCATCACCCGCACGCCGCCGAAGGCCTCCTCATCGGCGTCCAGGCAGCGGCCGGCTACCACCACGTTCTGCGAGCCCTGCGGCACCAGCGAACGGTAGGGCACCTGGTAGAAGGTGGTCTCCTTCAGGTCGCGGAACCGCACGCCCGCCCCCGTCGCGCTGTGCACGTCCACGCGGTAGCTGCCGTTGGCGATGGCGTCGGGGAAGCGGGTGCCGCCGAGCAGTTCGTCCACGGTAAGCTGGTGCAGGCATCGGGCGTGGCGGGTCTCGCGGATGCCGATCTTCGTGGGGAGTGTGAGCAGCGGCACACCCTTGCCGCCGAGGAAGTGATCGCGGAGCAAGTCGCACACGGCGCGCACCTGGCGGCGGCCGTCGATCTCGGCGCGGGTGAGCTGGTCGGCGTCCGAGCAGTCGGCTCCGAACACGCGGCTGGCGGCCAGCATGGTCTCATCGGCGCCGCCGGGCACCCTGGCCGACCACGAGAAGCCCTTCCGCAGCGCCTGGGGATACTTCTTGTCGAAGACCACGCGGTTGATGCTGAAGCCCTTGTGCTTCCTTCCGATGGCCCGGATGCCGCGCAGCATGGC
>JADHXT010000154.1 GCA_016782825.1 Candidatus Brocadiia bacterium
GAACTGCGACAGCGACACTTCCACGCTGCGGTAGCGCACGTTGAGCTTGCCGCCGCTGGTCTTGAGTGCGTGGTGCAGGTCGGTGGTGTCGCTCTGCCAGTCGAGGTAGGAGTAGCGGCGGCCGTCCTTCGTGGTCTTCCACACCGGCGCGCCGTAGCGAATCTTGCCGATGAGCGCGGGCGGAGCCGGCGGGCGCTTCTTCTCGGTGCGCCGCAGCGGCGTCACCGGCAGCGGCAGCGGCGGGAAGCCCTCGGAGGCGCTGATGCGCGACGGCTTCGGCGGTGGCGGCGGCTCCCAGTCGCCGTAGGCCACGCGTTCGGCCACGACGGCAGCAAGGCAGAGCGCCGCACAGGTGAGAAGCAACCACGACGCCGCCGTGCGCTTACGAGCACGCATGACCCGGCCTCCTTGTAGGGTGCGGGGCAGCGGGGGCCCCACGGGTACCACATCAGATTTCCACGTACATTATACAAGCCAACGCAAGGGTGTCCACCCCTGGGATGTAATAACTTGTAACGCGGGCCAGCATTTGTGCTTGAGGACACCTAGTCCCGCCGCCCTCCCCCGTGCGATACGCTGGGCATCACTCCGTCGCGCTTGAGCTTCGCGAGTTGGCCGACAGCCTGGATGAACTCCTTGACGCACTTCTCGCGGTGCTTCCGCGCCGTGGGATAGTCGGCCTTGTAGTGTGCCTCGGCCATCTGGGCAAACTCGGCGACGGCGCTCTTGTACTTGGCGTGGAGTGACTCCACGCCTTCGGGCGGCGTGAGCTTGTCGTAGAGTTGCACGTGCAGGCGCCCGAGGGACCGGGCATACCAGGCCAAGGCTTTGTCGAACGGTTCGCGGTCCGTCATGCCGCCCACTTGCAGGCTCACGCGGCTCACGGTCTCGGCGAGCATGACGTACGACGTCGCTCGTTTGGCCTTCTTGCGCGCGTCGTCGGCCTCGGACCCCGCGAAGGCGTGGCCCGTCGCAAGAAGCAGCGTGACGCCGACGGCGAGGACACTGGTGTCACGGATGGTCATCGCGCACCTCCAGGGTTCGCCTCCCCCGCGCGCGCCGCTAGCCGAGGCCAACGATGCGCTTGACCTGTTCGAGCGACTCGGCGGCGTCGCCGGTCGGAGAGTATTCGAGGCCGATGTAGCCGTCGTAGTCGGCATCGTCGATGGCGGCCAGCACGTTGGCATAGTTGATCTCGCCGCTGCCGTATTCGTGGCGGCCGGGGACGTCGGCCGAGTGGAAGTGGCCGATGAGGTCGATGTTCTCGGTGATGTTCTGGATGAGATTGCCTTCCATGATCTGCTGGTGGTAGATGTCGTACAGCAGTCTCACGGACGGGCTGCCCACGGCGCGGCAGATGTCGAAGCCTTGGTGGCACGACCACAGGTAGTAGCCGGCGTGGTTGACGAGGGTGTTGAGCGGCTCGAGGACGAAGGTGACGCCGGCGGCTTCGGCGTCGGCGGCGATGGCTTTGAGGCCGTCGACGATGCTTTGGTGCTGGTCTTCGCGGCTCACGCCTTCGCGCTCGTTGCCTGTGGTGGTGATGATCGTGGGGGCGCCGAGGCGCTGGGCCACCTGGATAGTTTCGCGTGCGGCGGCCACGTAGGCCTCGCGGGCGTCGGGGTGCACGAGGCTGCCCTTGCCCATGGCTTTCTTCACTTCGGGGTCCGAGCTGTCCACGCACAGGGCGGCCAGCTCGAGGCCCGTTTCGTTCTTGGCTGCCTCGATGGCGTCGAGATCCTGGCCGCTCCAGCCCCAGAACTCGAAGGCCGGCAGGCCGCTATCGGCCACCTTGCGAATGCGATCGGGGAACTCGCCGCCAAACACCATGCAGATGCAGACCGAAAGCTTCATGCCCAGTGGCTCCTTTGCGACGTGCGCTGTTGCGATGAGTGCTCAGCTCCGTCCGAGTTTCTTGGATTTCGCCGTGGCCGCTTCGACGGCCCGGATGAGCGTGGCTCGCAGCCCGCCCTCTTCGAGCACCTTGACGCCTTCGATGGTGGTGCCGCCGGGCGAGGTAACCATGTCCTTGAGGTCGGCGGGGCTCTTGCCGGTGTCGCGCACGAGCTTGCCAGCTCCGAGCACGGTCTGGGCGGCAAGCTTGAGTGCCACGGGCCGCGGCAGGCCGCACAGCACGCCGGCGTCGGCCATGGCCTCGATCACGAGTGCCACGAAGGCCGGGCCGCTTCCGCTGAGGCCGGTGACGGCATCCATGAGCTTCTCCGGCACGAAGACGCAGATGCCCACGGATGACAGGATCTTCCCCACGAGGTCGCCATCGGCCTGTGTGGCGTGCTGGCCCAAGGCGACACCCGCCGCGCCTTCGCCCACCAGGCACGGCGTGTTGGGCATCACGCGGACGATGTGGGCGCCTTCGGCCAGAAGACCCTCCAGTTCGTCCAGCGTCACGCCGGCGGCGATGGACACGACGAGATGCTCCTCGCCGATGACGTCGGCAAGGCCCGGCAGCACGTCACGCACCACGTCGGGCTTCACGGCCAGGATCACCACCTGGCAGCGCGCCACGAGGTCGGTATTGCTTTCGAGCACGGTGATACCGAGCTGATCGGCGACGGCTGCACGCCGCTGGGGATCGGCGTCGGTCATGAGCAGGTGGTCGGGGCTCACCAGCTTGGCGTCCAGGAGCCCTCGAGCGAAAGCCTCGCCCATCATGCCTGCGCCCACGAAGCCGATGGTGTGTTCGAGCATGGGCATTCTCCGCAGTGTGGGTTCCCTCGCGGCAACTATAGCAGAAGGAGCCAGGGGGCGCAACGGATTCTGCCCTCACCCTTAATCGTTCGGTAAGCGGTGGCTCGCGCGGTGGTCGGGGCCGGGACAGGAGGCGGGGGCCCTCCGAGCGGCGCGGCTACTTGAGCGCCTTGAGCACCTTCATGGCCTTCGCGGTGTCGGTGGCCTTGTCGACGGCAAGGTGGAGGATGAACTTCTTGCCGATGGCCGCGGCGGAGAGGCCGCGCAGATTGATGTCGGCCTCGGCGAGAGCCGCGGTGATCCTGGCCCCGATGCCCGGCTTGTCGGCGCCTTCCACGCGCAGCGAGTGCAGGCTCTTCGTTTCCTTGAAGCCGGCTTTCCTGGCAGCGGCGTGCTGCTTGGCCCCCTTGAGCGGGGTGATGAACACCACGCCCGTGCCGGGCTTCGCGGCCTCGCGACGCGCGATGACGAACTCGAGGTTCGCTCCCGCGTCGGCCAGGGCACCCAGCTTCTCGGCCAGCCGGCCCGGCTTGTCCTGGATGGCTGCCGCCCACACCTTCACACGAGTGACTGTCAGAGCCACGTCAGATCCTCCTAAAAGGTGGCGTGTACGCCGCGGTCCACAATTGCAGCATAGGGTGCGCATCGTGTTCTGTCAAGGAACAACACGGGTATATCGGGTTCCTGGGCAGTCGCAATCCGTCCGCCTTTCTGCTATCCTCTCCGCGTGCGACAGACGTGACCCTCCACGATCGACAGGACAGGAGACGGCTGTGGCTCAGGAGTACCGCACCGACGACTGGGAACAGTACAGGATGACGTACAGGGAACCGCACAGGGAACTCGAGCCCCTGGACGCGGAGATCGCCGTGGTGGACGGCGTCCTGGAGGCATTACACGCGGCGGGTGCCCTCCCCCACACCACGTATGATGGCGACAAGATGCTCGCCCATCGCCGGGCCGTGGCCGAGATGTTCGAGATCCCCTGGACAGCCATCAGCCCGCGCATGCAGCGCCTGCTCTACGCCCTCAACGCCATCATCCAGCCCGAGAACATGATCGCTGCCGGCGTCTTCTGTGGCAACACGTTCATCTCCAACGCCGGCGCCGGCGTGGGGCCGGGGGCGTGCTACACGGCCGGGCAGCTCATCGGCGTGGAGATCAAGCCCGAGGAGGCAGAGCGGGCCGAGCGCAACGTGCGCCGCATCGATCCCACGGGCATCGCGCGGGTGCTGGCTGCCGACGCCATCGACGTGGTGGCGGACTTCGCCGAGCCGATCCAGCTCCTCTACCTGGACGCCGACGGCACCCCCGAGAAGGGCAAGGGCATCTACCTGGACATCCTGCAAGCCGCCATCGACACGATGCCCGAGGGCAGCCTGGTGCTGGCGCACAACAGCGTGAACGCGGCCGAGCGGCTGGAGCACTACCTGGCCTTCGTCCGCGACCCCGCCAACTTCCGCGAGAGCGTGAACGTGGTGCTCGACCCCGAGGGCCTCGAGGTGTCGGTGAAGTGACGGGACGGGACGGGCTACGGGAGGTCGAGGATGCGCTGCGGCTGGCAATAGACTGTGGCTCGGTTCGCGCGCACGAAAGCGCAGAGCGTGATGTGGCCGCGCTCCGCGGCCTGTAGCGCCAGCGAGGTGGGCGCCGACACGGCCGCGATAACCTCGATGCCGGCTCGAGCGCACTTGGCCACCATCTCCAGGCTCACCCGTCCCGACAGAGCCACGCCCAGGCCCCGCGGCGGGCAGCCTTGCAGCAGGCGCTGGCCGATCACCTTGTCCAGCGCGTTGTGGCGGCCGATATCCTCGGCGAAGGCCACGAGAGCGCCGTCGGCGCCGAACAGCGCGGCCGCGTGGGCGCCGCCCGTCTGCTTGAAGAGCGTCTGCTGAGCGTGCATCGCCTCCACGGCCATGCGGAGCACGTCGGCGCGAACGACGAGCTGCTCGCCCACCGTCGGCAGCCCTGCGATCACGTCGTCGATGTTCTCGCTGCCACACAGCCCGCAGGCGCTCACAACCACCAGATTGCGGCGGGCGCTGCCTGGCTGGGCCGAGCCGGCGAGTCGCACGCGGATGACGCCGGGGTCGTCCTCGCAGCGCTGGAGGAGCAGCACGTCGTCCATGCTGGCGATGATGTCCTCGCTGAAGAGGAAGCCGACGGCGAGCGCCGCGTCGTCGGTGGGCGTGGCCATGATGGTGTACGACGCCACGTCCTGGACGTCCACCGTCAGCGGCGCCTCGACCACCAGTTGGCACGGCACGGCTTGCGGCGCGGGGGCGTGCGTGGAGGTGTCGATCTGCGTGGCCCGGACGGGGCGTGTGGGTTGCCTGTCGGCAGGTGGGGGGTCCATGGTCGCCTCCAGGTGTGGACGGTGCCTCCCACAAGCTTACCAGCTTTGCGGCATGTTGCCCAGTGCAAGCTTGCTGGGCAGGCGACTTGACAGGGGCAAGAGGTCTGCGGTCTAATGTTTGAGGAGGAGCGGTGGCAAAGCAAGGAACGGCCATGCGTGCGGCCCTGAAGCAAGTTCTCGAGCGACACACCACGGACAAGAGCGAGTTGATCCCGATCATCCAGGAGGCGCAGGATGCCATCGGGTATCTTCCGGAAGACGTGCTGCTCGACGTATCGCGCCATCTGAATGTGCCCGAGGCCGCGATCTACGGCGTGGCCACCTTCTATGCTCAGTTCTACCTCGAGCCCCAGGGCCGGCACCGCATCCGCGTGTGCCGCGGCACCGCCTGTCACGTGCGCGGGTCGGCACAGATCCGGCCAGTCATTGAGAGCAAGCTGAAGGTGAAGGACGGCCAGACGACGGACGACTTGCTGTTCACCTACGAGACGGTGGCGTGTGTGGGATGCTGCGCCCTGGCGCCGGTCATGATGATCGACGACCGCTACTACGGCAGGCTCACGCCCGAGAAGGCCGAGGCCGTGATCGACGAGTACATGCGGCAGGCCGACGCAGGATAGGGGCATGATGGAACGCCGACGCTCGACCGACGGCCTGTGGACGCTCAAGGAGCAGGTGCGCGCGCGGCCCGAGCAGCAGCGCGTCACCCTCTCCGTGTGCAACACAGGCTGTCGCGCGCTCGGCAGCGTGGAGGTGCTCGCGGCGCTCGAGGAGGAGGTCCGCAAGCAACACGCAGGCCACTCGCTTCGCCTCCAGCGCACCGGCTGCCACGGCTTCTGCGAGGTGGGGCCACTGCTCGTCGTCCGTCCGCAAGGCGTGCTCTACGTGCGCGTGGCGCCCAAGGATGCCGCGGACATCGTGGCCGCCACGCTGAAGGGCGAGGTGGTCGAGCGCCTGCTCTACACCGGCCCCGACACCGAGCAGCCCATCGTCCACGAGCACGACGTGCCCTTCTACAAGCACCAGACGCGGCTGGTGTTTCGACACTGCGGACGCATCGACCCCGAAAGCATCGACGACTACCTGGCCGCCGATGGCTACGAGGCCCTGGCGAAGGCTCTGGGCGACATGACGCCCCAGCAGGTGATCGACGAGGTGCTGGCCAGCGGCCTGCGGGGACGCGGCGGAGCGGGATTCCCCACGGGACGCAAGTGGCAGTTTTGCCGCGAGGCGCCGGGGCAGCCGAAGTACCTCATCTGCAACGCAGACGAAGGCGATCCGGGGGCATTCATGGACCGCGGGGTGTGCGAAGGTGACCCGCACGCCGTGATTGAGGGGATGCTCATCGCGGCGTACGCCATCGGCGCCACCCACGGCTACCTCTACGTCCGCGCCGAGTACCCGATCGCCGTGCAACACCTCAAGCGGGCCATGGCCGACGCCGAGGCGCTGGGGCTCCTGGGCGACAACATTCTGGGCACCGGCCTCTCGTTCCACCTCAAGCTCAAGCAGGGAGCGGGGGCCTTCGTGTGTGGCGAGGAGACGGCGCTCATCGCGTCGATCGAGGGCCAGCGGGGCATGCCGCGGTCGCGGCCGCCCTTCCCCGCGCAGAGCGGCCTGTTCGGCAAGCCCACGAACATCAACAACGTCGAGACCTTTGCGAACGTGCCCGTCATCCTCCAGCGCGGCGCCGCGGCCTATGCGGCCGTCGGCACCGAGCGGTCGAAAGGCACGAAAATCTTTGCCCTTGCCGGCAAGGTGAGGAACACGGGGCTCGTTGAGATTCCCATGGGCGCCACGTTGCGTCAGGTGGTGTTCGGCATCGGCGGCGGCGTGCCGGAGGGCCGCGCGTTCAAGGCGGCTCAGATGGGCGGCCCGTCGGGCGGCTGCGTGCCCGCCGAACACCTCGACCTGCCGATCGACTACGACTCGCTACAGGACGTGGGCGCCATCATGGGCTCCGGCGGCCTCGTCGTGCTGGACGACACGACGTGCATGGTCGATCTGGCCAGCTACTTCCTCCAGTTCGTCCAAAGCGAGTCGTGCGGCAAGTGCGTGCCGTGTCGCGTGGGGACGCGCCGCATGCTGGAGATACTTACGCGAATCGGCCGCGGCGACGGTAAGGAGGGCGACGTGGAAACGCTGGTGGAACTCGGCCAATCCGTGAAGGCTGCCTCGCTGTGCGGCCTCGGCCAGACGGCGCCGAACCCCGTGTTGTCCACCATCCGCTATTTCCGCGACGAGTACGATGCCCACATCCGCGACAAGCGCTGCCCGGCCCGCACCTGTCGCCATCTGGTGACCTACTCCATCGATGCCGAGAAGTGCATCGCCTGCGGCCAGTGCAAGCGTGTGTGCCCCGCCAAGGCCATCGAGGGCGAGAAGAAGGTGGAACACGTCATCGTTCAGGACCGCTGCGTGAGCTGCGGAGCCTGCTTCGATGTGTGCCCCGTGGACGCCGTGGTGGTGGCCTGACCGGAGGAGTTGCAGCCCGATGGGCGATGACCAGAACATCACGCTCACCATCGACGGCCAGCCCGTCGTGACCACCCAGGGGAAGACCGTCCTCGAGGCGGCTCTGGACGCAGGGATCACCATCCCCAACTTGTGCTACGACCCCAAGCTCGAGCCCTACGGCGGCTGCCGCCTGTGCATCGTGAAGATCGACGGCCTGCGCGGCCTGCCCACCGCCTGCACCACGAGAGCCGCCGACGGCATGGTCGTCCACAGCGAGGTCGAGGAAGTGATGAGAGTCCGCCGCATGACGATGGAACTCCTCATCTCCGACCACCCCGCGGGCT
>JADHXT010000155.1 GCA_016782825.1 Candidatus Brocadiia bacterium
GTAGACAAAGGAGTCCTCGCCGTGGAAGTCAGCGGTGGGAGTGTAGGTGAAGGAGCCGTCGGCGAGCAGCTCGAGGGTGCCGTGAGTCGTTCCGCTGACGAGCACGGCCGTGAGCGGTCCGCCGGCGGCATCGGTGTCGTTGGCCAGCACGCCGTCCGCGGGGACGACGAGCGTGCCGTCCTCATCCACGGAGTACGGATCGTCTGCGGCCGTGGGCGCGGGGCCGGCAGGCGTGGTGACGTAGGTGCTGAGGAACTGGCCGGCGGCGTTGCCGAGGCTTTCGTCGTGGAACGTGCCGCTGTCGTCGGTGGCGTCGGTGTCGGTGTACCAGTGGCTGCCGGCGGCGCCGGGCATGCCCCAATGCCAGAAGTGCACCTCCTGGAGCCAGTCGCCCTCGCCATCCGTGGCTCGCAGCAGGGCCTCGTAGCCGTTCACCTGCTCGTCGGCATCGGCGGGCTGGCTGTCGCCGGGGCTCATGCTCCACGGCATGGTGGTGGTGCGGTTGTAGGGAGTGAGGCCGGCTTCGGTGAACACCACGGGCATGCCGGCTCCGCCCTTGCGCCCGGCGGCGAAGGTGCTCACGGTGTCGAGCACGCCGTCCCAGTTCGTCTCGACGGTGGTGATGAAGGTTTCGTCGGGATGGGCGCCGGAGGCGTCGGCCTCGCCGTCGGTGGCCAGGGGGAAGTAGGCATCGAGGCCAATGAAGTCGATCGCCGGGTTTTCCCAGATGGTGGCGGTAAGGTTGGCGTCGGTGTAGTTGTCCCAGTTGGCGGCGGAGCCGAGCTGGCCGTGGTAGGTGGCATCGACGGCATCGATGGCGGCGCCCCAGGCGGCGTTGTGGGCCGGGTCGCCGACGAGGGTCTTGAGCTCGCTGCCGATGGTCATGCGTGCGGTGCCGTTGGCCTGGGCCGCGTCGGCCACTTCGAGGAGGTAGGCCGTGTAGTCGTTGAAGAACTGGTCGGCCGCTGCGCCCGTGAAGTTCAGGTCGCCCCGCCACATCACCCACCCTTCGGCCTCGACAAAGGGGTTCACCGTGGCCGTCATGCCCAACTCACTGGCCTTGGCGAGGCCAGCGGCGATGTGCTCGGCCTGCGGGCCCTGCGAGCCCGAGCCGATCTCACCCGTGGTCACGTCGACGAACTGGATGACGATGAAGGAAACGCTTCGGAAGCCGTTGTCGTACAGATCCTGGACGGCGGCTTCCCACACTGCAGCGCCGTCGTCTCCTGCGTCCCACCACGACACGAGGGAGAAGCCCACGCGGGGGTCGGTGCCGGGCTCGTAGACGAGGGGGGAGAGGTCGGCGGGTGAGGCGGCACTGTCGGGAGGGGGCTGTGCCTCGACCACGGCCGTGACGACAGGCGATGGGGCATCGGCGTCGGGCTCATCCACCACGCTGCTCACGACGCCGGCCGAGAGCAGCAGACGCGGCTCCAGCGCCTCAAGGCGCAAGGCTGCGCGCGCGCGGCGGCGGGAACCCGGCCTGTGAGTTGTCTTCTTCATGGTGGACACGCGGTATCCCACCCAGCCGCTACGTGACCACAGGGAGAGCCTATGAACGCAGTATTAGTATACCATGACGGGGGGGGAGGGGCTGTCAAGGGTATTCTGGCCGAATCTGGAGCCGCGCGCTCACGGGGCCGGACTGCGCGCGGTCCGCGTCGGTCGGTTTGACACCTGCGCGCCAACCCACTAGCATTAGCGGTGCAGGTTGGACGCAGCACAGAAGCCAAAGGCCACGCTTCGGATGCCCGCACACAAAGGAGGACGGCAGGTGAAACGACGCCTTTTGGAGTTCGCCACAGCGTGGGGCATGCTGTTCGTACTGGCCACGGCTGCGGCGGCGGGACAGGTCACCATCACCTTCTACCACACGTCCGATCTCCACGAGCACGCGGCGCCACTCGCGCGGATCGCACAGCTCGTCCAGGACCAGCGCACGGCACGCAAGAACGTGGTGTTCGTGGACACCGGCGACTGGTTCAACAAGGGCAACCTCACGCCCCTCAACTTGCGCGGCGGGGCCATGGCGGAGCTGATGGGCTCGATGCGGTACGACGCGGTCATCGCCGGCAACCACGACCGGACTCACGGCACACCACGGCTGGCCGAGTTGGTGGACAAGCATTCCCTCCCACTCACGGCGGCCAACTGCACGTGGCCGCGAGAAGCCACGCCGGCCAACGCCAAGCCCTACAGGGTCTTCACGTTCGACGGTGTGCGCGTGGCGGTGATTGGCACAGCGACACCCGTGAAGAACGCGGGGACGGACGACCTGCTTGTGGTGCGTCCCATCGTGCCGGCTGTGCGGAAGGTGCTGGCCGAGCTGGAGGGCAAGGCGGACATCGTTTGCCTGCTCACACACATCGGCGTGCCTGAGGACAAGAGGCTGATGCAGGCGCTGCCGCGCCTCGACCTCATCCTTGGCGGCCATCACCACAAACGATTCGCCCGCCTGAACTACAACAAAGCAACGAAGACCATCCTGCAGCATTCGGGCGCGAATGGACAGTGCATCGGCGAAGTGGCGGTGGTGTGGGACGGGGAGAAGATCGTGAGCCGGCGCGCCCGTCTGGTGAACGTCACGCAAGCCATGCCCGAAGCGCCCGCCGTGGTCACCGTTCGCAGCCGCTATCTTGCCAAGCCGGGCAAGTGACGGCAGCGTACGCCCGCGCACGGCCATCGAGCCCAGCACGATTGGCGAAGGCGCCAGAGATGTTGACAAAGCCCCCTGCCCCTCCTACAATGCAGCGCGGGATGGGGAGGACCATCCATCTGTTCGCTTGTGGGGGCTCCGCGCGATGCAATCGAGAGGCTTCGCCCTTGCCATGGGAGCGTGCGCCGCTGTGCTCGTGGCAGTGTGTGCATGGCTCGGCCTGCGGTTCTGGAAGGTGTACCAGCTCCGCCAGTCGTTCCCCAAGGCCGTCAAGCTCTACAACCAGGGCGAGTTTGAGGCCGCGCTGCCCCACGTCGACAACGCCATCACCCACTCCCCCACGCACATCGAGCCCTACCGCCTCGGCGCCGCCGCTTGCGTGAAGCTCGACCAGCTCGACCGCGCGCGCGACTACTGCACCCGCATGCTCCCCCACGCCAGCGGCCTCGCCCTGGCCAACGCCCATCTGCACATCGGCTCGCTGCTGCTCGAGGACGCCTCCCTGCCCAAGGCACAGCTCGACGAGGCCGCAAGCCACCTCGAAGCCGCATACAAGGCCTTCGACGAACTCAACGAGCACGCCCAGGCCGCCCGCGCCGTCATCCTGCTGGCCGACGCCCACGAGCGCCGCGGCGACCCCAAGGCCGCCGAGCGCTGCTACCAACTGGCCCTCGCCCTCCCACCGAAGGCTCGGAGCAAGGGCGTGGGCACCCGTGCCACGGTGGCCGAGGTGGCCGCCAAGCTCCGTGCCGGCGACACGCAATCGCTCGTCGAGGCCTGGCACGCCGCCACCCGCAACCGCCGCCTCCTCCAGGACGCGCCCAGCCTCCGCCCCACGGTGGCCCTCGCGCTCGCCTTCCGTGCCGCGGACCCGTCGCTTTCCAGCAGCGTCACCCGCCTGTGCCTTCAGGCCATGTTCGCCATCTCCGCCGAGGCCCGACGCCAATACGCGCACCCCTTGCACCTGCTCGCCTACGCCGCCCACGCCCGGCTCGGCGACGAGAAGAAGGCGCTCACGGAGGCCCGCAAGGCCTACGCCGCCGCCAAGAGCAACGCCCACGCCCGCCGCGCCCTCGTCCACGCCCTCTTCGCCGTGGCCGCGAAATCGGGGTCCGCCACCGAGCGCGGGAAGCTCGAGGCAGAAGCCCTCCCCATCGCCCGCGAGCTGCTCGCGGCCGGCACGCTGCCGCCCGACCAGAAACGCCAGCTCACCCTCGCCGTCGCCACCCGCGACTGGAATGCCGACCGCCGCAGCCAGGCCCTCGAGCTCGTCAAGGGCCTCGCCGAGCCTGCCTCGCCGCTCGTCGAGCGCATGCAGGCCACCACCGCCCTTGCCCAGGCCGACTACCCCGCCCTCATCGCCCACCTGGGCAAGGTGAAGAAACTCGAAGGCGAGAAGCCCGATACCGCGGCGCTCCTCAAACGCCTGAGCACGCCGCCCGACATCTACGGCTTCCGCGCCAACCGCCTCAACAAGTACGACGCCCGCCCCATCCTCGCCGTCTCCTTCGCCCCGCGGGCCGTGCCCATGCCCATCGCCGCGGACAAGGTGTCCCTTTCCCTCGACGGCAAGCCCGTCCAGGCCCTGGTGGCCCGCGGCGAAGCCTTCTACCGCCCCGACGCCGACCTGCCGCCCGGCGAACACTCCGTCGCCGTCGCCGTCGCCGACGGCCAGGGCCTCCAGGCCAGCAAGACCTTTTCGTTCAACGTCGACCCCGACACCGACCCGCCCGTCGTCGTCGCCATCTCGCCCGAAGACAGCGGCCACGTGAACACCCTCCAGCCCATCGTCTCCTTCCGCTGCACCGACCCGTCCGGCATCGACGGCCGCTCGATCAACGTCACCTTCGGCGCCCACTTCGGCGACCCGCCCCGCGCCAAGCAGTTCACCCTCATCCGCAAGGGCATCTACCAGGGGCCCATCAACACCCGCAAGCTCCGCATTGCCAAAGGCACCCACGTCGAGCATGGCATCGTGCGCTTCCAGCCCTCCAAGCCGTTGGCCCCGGGCAAGTGCAAGGTGACCGTGAGCTTCGCCGACGCGCGCGGCAACAAGGCCACCCGCGAATGGACCTTCGAGTGCACCCGATGACAAGGACGCCACAGCCATGATCTGCCCGCACTGCGGCGCCGCCACGCCCAACACCCTGCCCGAATGCGCCCACTGCGGCAAGAGCCTCCAGATCACCGCCGACTCGGTGTTCGCCATGCAGGAGGACGAAGGCCCCGTCTCCGACCTCGGCCCCAAGCTCGTGCGCTACGTGGTCGGCCTCGTGGTCCTCGCCGCCGTCCTCTGGTACGGCACGGGCTTCCTCAAGGGCCATCCGCTGGTCAAGAACGACCTGCCCGAGCCCTCCATCACCCTGCCCGAGGCCCGTCTGCCCCAGCCCAAGCCGCCCGCCACCCTGCCGGAGGCCGAGCTCCTCGAGCCCCTGGCGGTGGCCCTGCCCACCGCCCTGCCCATCGCCCGTCCCGCCTTCGGCTCGCGCGACCCGCGGT
Organism: Candidatus Brocadiia bacterium; assembly: GCA_016782825.1. Taxonomy (GTDB): domain Bacteria; phylum Planctomycetota; class PUPC01; order DSUN01; family DSUN01; genus BS750m-G60. Next base: position 5,156 of record JADHXT010000155.1, read on the forward strand.
TCCGCCGCCTGTTCCTCGAGCGCAACGGCGGCGGCGCCGACACCGAGGCCGCCGTCAAGCTCGGCCTCGACTGGCTCAAGAGCATCCAGGCCGACGACGGCTCGTGGGACTACAAGCGCTTCGGCGTGGACGAAAAGTACCAGAAGGAAGGGCAGGACCACCGCATGGGCATCGCCGGCCTCGGCCTGCTCGCCTTCCTCGGCGCCGGCCACCACCACGAAGCCCCCGGCCCCTACAAGGAAGCCGTCGCCAAGGCCGTCCGCTACCTGCTCGCCCAGCAGAACGACCAGGGCCAGTTCCCCGGCACCATGTACCACCAGGGCATCTGCACCATGGCCCTCGCCGAGGCCTACGGCCTGAGCAACGACACCTCGCTCGAGCTGCCCACCCGCAAGGCCATCCAGGCCATCGTCGCCGCGCAGACCACCACCGGCGGCTGGGACTACAGCCCACGCTCCGCGCAGAACCGCAGCGACAGCTCCGTCACCGGCTGGCAGATCATGGCCCTCAAGAGCGCCCGCAAGGTCGGCATCGAGTTCCCCGACGAGGTCTACACCAAGGCCATCGACTTCCTCTCCGCCGTGTCCAACGACAAGGGCGCCATCGGCTACGACGTGGGCGGCAACCGCGAGTGGCGCACCAGCAACGCCCTGAGCGCCGCCGGCCTCAACTCCTACCTCTTCATGGGCCTCGAGCCCACCGACCCGCGCGTGCAGAAGGCCGTGGGCATCCTCATCGCCAACCTGCCCAAGGCCCCCGCCCCCATCGGCGACCAGTGGAACCCGCGGGCCGACATCTACTTCTGGTACCACGGCGCCCTCGCCCTCAGCCGTCTCGGCGGGCAGGAGTGGACCATCTGGAACGACCGCGTCAAGCCCATCCTCCTCGGCCTCCAGGACAAGAAGGGCGACCTCAAAGGAAGTTGGAGGCCCGCCGGCACCGCCCACGCCGACCGCTGCGGCCGCGTCTACGTCACCACCCTCGCCATCATGGCCCTCGAGGTCTACTACCGATACGACTGAGGCACGCCGCCCCCTCGTATCTCTTCGTCCCCACGCGCCCTACTCCTCTCGTCCCCACGCTCTCGCGTGGGGACGCACTGTCTTCGACGCTCCGCGTCGCAGCCCCATTCGTCCTCATCCATCCAGGCCGACGTGTCGAGAGCGGCTGCCGCCCACTGGCAGCTCCGCCTCCTGGGCGCGGTCGCCTCGACTGTGGCCCCCAGCACATGTCGCGCGCAAGCTTACCGCGGAGGGTCCGAACATGGGTCACGAGCGCAGCCAAATGAATGATGAGCTGCGGGCCGCACTCTCCTCAATCCTCCGCTCTGCAATCGGGATTGACTTCGCAACCGCTGAAGCGTAGAGTTTGGCTGTAACTGGCTCTTGCTCGATGGCGCCCAAGCTCCCGGAGGAAACGCCGTGAAGTGCTTCATCATCATCCCCTATGATCCCCGCTTCCTGCGGATATACGAGCAGGGCATCCGCCAGAGCGTTGAGGAGTGCGGGATGGAGTGCTCCCTTCCTTTGAAGCGACCCGTGGCCGGCCCCATCGACGAGAGCATCCACCGACTCATCCGTGAGGCGACGCTGTGTGTCGCAGACCTGACCGACGGGAACCCGAACGTGATGTATGAGGTGGCCTTGGCCCACTCCTTGGGGAAGCCTGTGATCCTGACCACCCAAGGTGAACCAGAGCGGATCCCCTTTGACATCCGCCACCATCACGTGATCCACTATAAAGAGACGCCAAAAGGGGTACGTGAGCTCTCCGCGCTGATTGCGGGTTCCATCCGCGCCACGATCGAGTTGGGCGCCTCGCCTCTCGAGGGCCTCCGGCAGATGCTGATGCCGTCGAGTCTTGGGACGCCGGAGGGGGCGTATGTTGTGGCGGCAAGCCCCCTCTCCTATCGAGAGGCGTTCCGCTCCCGCGGCGGGTGGATTGAGAGGCCCATTGGCACTTACTCGGACCACCTGGGCATTCGGGGCCTCATGCGGGCCTTCGGACTCATCGGCGATCTGGACCGCCTGCCACACCTGGTCGACCCGGACGATTTCGACGACAAGGTGCTGCCCAACCCCATGCATCTGTACTGCATCGCCAGCCCCAAGGCGAATCGCTGGACGGGCCTCATGATGAAGGAGTTCTTCAAAGATAGAACCCCCAGGTGGGAGTTCCGGGCCGATCCGGAAAGCACGGATATCAGAAACCCACGGGTCCTGCTCTATCTCGATGGCAGGGCCTACGACCCCGTGAGCCGGATTCCGGGCGGCCGCTTGGTCTGGGACTTCGGCCTCGTCCTCCGAGGTCCACATCCATACGACGCAAGTCACTTATTCATGGCCCTAGGCGGCCGCTCCTCGCTCGGCAGCGAAGCGGCCTGTCTGGCGGCCACGGACCTCGAATGCCTCAACAAGCTCATCAAGTCGCTGCGGGACATGGGTATTGACCCCGATGATCACCGACAGGCGTTCTGCGCCATCGTGAGCGTCAGCTCCAAGGAGAGGAAGTCACACTTGGGCGCAGACAGCTCGCAGTTCAGAGTTGAGGATGTCGTGGCGTACAGTTAGAGGCCTGCCCCACAGAGCGTGAAGTCTGGGGACACGTGAAGTCTGGGGACATGTTATTTAACTATCCCTCCGGAG
>JADHXT010000156.1 GCA_016782825.1 Candidatus Brocadiia bacterium
CACCCTCTCGGGGTGCTGGCTGGCCACGTTTCTGCACTCGCACCGGTCGGTGCGCAGGTTGTACAGCTCCCAGGGTCCGCTTCGGCCGGCCGCCGCCAGCTTCCAGTCGCCCACGCGGATGGCTCGGTTGCCGCTGTGGTGGAAGTAGAGGAAGTCGCGCTCCAGCGTCACGTCCTTGCCTAGTGCCGGCGCCAGGCTCCGCCCGGCCAGTGGCGGCACGGGCTTGCCCTTCCAGGCGGTCGAGGCACGGGTGCCCGCCAACTCCATGACCGTGGGCAGAAGATCCACGAAGTGGCACGGCGTGCGACGCAGGCCGCCGTGCTCGCGCAGACCCGCCGGCCAGTGCACGATGAACGGCGAGGAGATGCCGCCTTCGTGCACCCACGACTTGTGGTAGCGGAACGGCGTGTTGGCCGCGGTGGACCATCCAGGGCCGAGGCACAGGTAGGAGCGCCACGACCCTGGCGGCGCGGCGGGGTCGTGCTTGTCGCCGCGGATGATCTGCTCGGCGCTGGCGCCGTTGTCCGACACGAAGAGGATCACCGTGTTGTCCATGGCGTCCATGGCGGCCAACTGGTCGAGCACGCGGCCGATCTCGCGGTCCATGCGGTCGATCATGGCGGCGTGGATGGCCATCTTGGTGGCCTGGAGTTCCTTCTGCTGCTCGCTCAGGCTGTCCCACGGCACGGCGTGGCCGGCCTCGCCCGGGCCGATGCGTGCCTGCAACTGCTTCTCGGGCAGATTCCAGCCTGGCTTCACCTTGGGCTGAAGCGGCGAGAGGTCGCACTGCACGATGCCCATCTGGCGCATCCGCTGCCATCGTGCCTGCCGCACGACGTCCCAGCCCACCGCGTACTTGCCGCTGTAGCGGGCGATGTCGGCCTGAAGCGCGTGGAGCGGGAAGTGGGGACACGTGAAGGCCAGGTAGTGGAAGAACGGCTCGGCACTGTGCTCCGTTGCGTGCTGCTTCAGGCAGCGGATGGCGTGGTCGGCAATGGCCGTGGTGGCGTAGTAGCCGCTGTCGGGCGACACGGGGGGCAGCGGGCGGTCGTCCTCCCAGTGGCGCCGGGGCGAGAAGAAGCGGTCCTGGTCGGCGAGGAGGTAGGAGTGGTGGAAGCCTCCATCGGCCACGGCCTTGGGGGCGCCACGGATGTGCCACTTGCCCGAGTGGTAGCAGCGGTAGCCCAGGGGCCGGAGGTAGTGTGGCACCAGCCGCGTCCACGCCGGCAGGCGCCCCTTGGGGGGATCCATGCGCACCTGCTGCGCGTAGTAGCCGGTGAGGATGCAGGCGCGGGACGGCCAGCATCGGCCCGTGGAGTACATCTGGGTGAAGCGGATGCCGCCGGCGGCCAGCTTGTCGAGATGCGGCGTGGCGATCTCGCCGCCGTAACAGCCGGCGTCGGAGAAGCCCATGTCGTCGGCCACGATGACCAGGAAGTTGGGCCTCCGCGCAGATGCGGAGGGCGTGCTGGCCTTCTGCGCAGCGGCCGTCCACGCGCCTCCCATGGACGCTGCGCCGGCCAGAAATCGGCGGCGTGTCCACAGGCCACGCTCTCTTGTGCTGTGCATCGAAGCGTACCCCCTGCGTGGTGCGCGGGTCACTTGAGGCGGCTGGGCAGGGTGCCTTCGCGGCGGAGGACGTCGCGGATCTCGAAGCGGTCGAGCATGTCGTTGATCTGCTGGGGCGTCTTGTGCGGGAGCGCCCAGGCGGGGGCGTTGGCGAAGCGGAGGAGGCTGCGGGCCAGCAGCGCGGCGGCCTGGCGCAGGTCGATGCGGCTCACCTTGTCGAAGGTGTCGGCGGCGGTGTGACCGTAGCCGCGGCCGCCCGATGCGCCGCCCACCGTGCCGAGCGAGCAGTTGGGCACGCCCTCGGCGAGGAAGGGGAAGTGGTCGGAGTAGGCGCCGGGTCGGCTGGCGTAGCCGATGGTCTCGTGCATCTCGGCACCCAGCGCCTGGAGCGGTGCCTTGGCCTCGTGCCAGCCGTGGAAGTTGTAGCCCTTCACGCGGCCGTCGCCGATGCTGTCCACGTTCACCATCAGGCGGATGCCGTCCAGCTCGGCCTTGTGGCGTTCCACGTAGGCCTGGCCGCCGAGCAGCCCGACCTCCTCGGCGCTGAAGGCCACGAACGACACGGTGCGCTTGAGCAGGTGGCGATGGGGGGCCAGCAGGCGCGCCGCCTCGATGACGGTGGCCACGCCGGTGCCGTTGTCCTCGGCGGCTTGCGAGATGTCGTGGCCGTCGTAGTGGCCGCCGACGACGATCATCTCGTCGGGCTTCTCCGTGCCGGTGAGTCGGGCGCACACGTTGCGCCCTTGTGCCTTGAACGCGCGGTCGAAGGTCTCGATGTGCACCTGCGGCGCCTGGCCGGCGGCGAGGCGCAACAGGCGCGCGCCGTCCTCCTTGGCGAGGCCCAGCGCGGGGACTTCGGCCTTCTTGTTGAATCGAGCCGAGCCGGTGGGGGCCAGCAGGCCGTCGTAGTGGTTCACAAAGAGGAATGCCTTGGCACCGTGTTTGACGGCCAGCGCAAACTTCTCGGCTCGGTGGACCCAGCGATGGTAGTAGCCTGGCGACTCGCTGGTGGTCAGCACGGCGCGGCCCCGAATCTGGCGACGCAGCCGGTGGAAGTCCTCGGGCAGGCCGTCGCCCACGTCCACCACCTCCACGTCGATGCCGCCTTTGGGCGTCTTGGGCGAGTAGGGCAGGGCGATGGAGGCAAACGACGCGCGGGCCGGCCGTGTGAGCCTGAGCACGGGCTTGCGCTTCCGCTCCCAGGCCAGGAAGGGGAAGGCCTCCACCTGCACGTTGTCCAGCCCGATGCGCGTGAAGTGCTCTCGGATGTAGTCGCCGGCCCGCCGCTCGCCGGTGCTGCCTGCCATGCGGTTTCCGATGGTGTCGCACAGGTGGCGCAGTGTGGCGACGGCTTCGTCGGACACCATGGCGTCGCCGAGGATTTGCTTGTCCACGTCGCGGTAGAGGTCTTCGCGCCGCATGGATTCAGCTCCCGTTGTTTTTGTTGCTGGCGTTGCGTTCTCCCCCGCCGTTGTCGCCTCGCGGCCTGCGGCCGTGGTGCCGGGGCCGCCGTCGCCGCGCGCCGCCGCCCGCCGAGGCCGATGGCAGGGTGAGGCTGTCATACGCCTCGCGAAAGGCTTCCACCACCTCCTCCTGGATCAGGACGAACAGCACTTTCTCGATGCCCGCTGCGGTCACGAGGTGGCGTGCGACCTCGGCGAGCATGAGCTGCGCGCACTTGTCGGCTGGGAAGGCAGCCACGCCGGTGCCGATGGCCGGGAAGGCAATGGTCTTCAGGCCCAGCTCCTCGGCCCGCGCGAGCGCGCTGCGGGTGGCGCGCGCGATGTTGCGGTCGATCGCGAAGTGGCCGATCTCCATGCTGGCGGCGTGGATGACGTATTGAGCCTTCAGGTCGCCGGCGCTGGTGGGCACGGCGTCGCCCAGGCGGACGCTGCCGATGGCGTCGCACTCGTCCTGGATCACGGTGCCGCCTTTGCGGCCGATGGCTCCCGACACGCCGGCGGCCAGGATCAGATCGGTGTTGGCCGCGTTGACGATGGCGTCGGCCTCCACGTCGGCGATGTCTCCCAAGCGGAGTTCGATGCGCGACTTCAGTTCCTCGAGGTCCATTCCAAGCGCCTCCCGTATGTGGGGGGGATTTGTATGTGGGACGCCTGGATTATAGCCCCAAGTCCGCAGGGAGGTCAAACGCCTGTGCCGGGCGGAGCCGTGTCCACCCCCTTGGCGCGCAAGGGCTTACGGCAGCGGAATTTCTCCACAGTCTCTACCCTTGACAGGCGAACGGATGTTCGGGTATACTGTGTCCACACGCGATGCCTCACATCCCCCTTTCCTCGGAGGAGCCGCATCCGATGAGCAAGCCACTCACCACCAGGCAACAAGCCATTCTCGACTTCATCCGCGCCCAGCACGCCCGCCGCGGATTCCCCCCCACCATTCGCGAGATCGGCGGCCACTTCGGCCTGCGCTCCACCGCCTCCGTCCACGACCATCTCAATGCCCTCGTGCGCAAGGGGCACATCGTCCGTCGGCCCCACCTCTCCCGCGGCATCGCGCTCACCAGCACATCATCCAAACGCACGGCCCCCAAAGCCACACGTCCGCGTCCGGCCATCCCTCTCCTCGGCGACATCGCCGCCGGCACCCCCATCCTCGCCACCGAAAACCACGACGACCTGCTGCCCGTCGACCCCGAGCTCTTCGGCGGCGGCGAACTCTTCGCCCTCCGCGTGCGCGGCGACAGCATGATCAACGCCGGCATCTACGACGGAGACTACGCCCTCGTCCATCGCCAGACCACCGCCGAAAACGGCGAGATCGTCGCCGTCCTCATCGACGACGACGCTACCGTGAAACGCCTCTTCCGCGAAAAACGCCGCGTCCGCCTCCAACCCGAAAACGACGCCCTCGACCCCATCTACCTCGCCCCACGCCAGGCCGACGTGAGCATCCTCGGCAAGGTCGTCGGCGTCATCCGCAGACTCTAATCCAAGGCCACCGACCACACCGCCATGGCAACCACCGAAGAATTCAACCAGGCCATCGACGTCCTCACCGTCTTCCACAACGGAGCCATCCGCCCCGTCAAAATCAAGTGGGCCGGCCGCACCCACACCATCCACCACATCGCCTACCAATGGATCACCCGCGACGGCACCCACCAAGTCCGGCACTACGCCGCCGCACTCGACAGCGGTAGCCTCTGCGAAATCGAACTCCACACCCACACCATGCGCTGGACACTCCGCAAAGTCCAGATGGACGGCTGAGCCATGAACAATCCCTCCCGCACCTTTCTCGACCGGCGATTCACCTTGGGGCGCAGAGCGGTGAGCCTGGCGGGCGTCGCAACGTGCGAGGACGCCGCTCTCGCCCCCCTTTCCTCCTTCGCCCCAGCCCGCGACCCCGCCGACCGCATCATCCTCCACGTCGACATGGACGCCTTCTTCGCCTCCGTCGAGCAGCGCTGCGCCCCCGGCCTCGACGACAAGCCCGTCATGGTCTGCGGCAACACCCAGGCCCGCAGCGTCGTCGCCGCCGCCAACTACCTCGCCCGCGAATACGGCGTCAAGGCCGGCACCCCCATCACCACCGCACGCCGCCTGTGCCCCCACGGCGTCTTCCTGACCGGCAATCCGGAGAAATACGTCTACACCTGCATTCGACTCAACGACATCTGCCGCACCTTCAGCCCCCGCGTCGAATCCTTCAGCATCGACGAAAGCTTCCTTGATATCACCACCACCGCCCACCTCTTCGGCGGCCCCATCGAAACCGCACAAGCCCTCAAAGCCCGCATCCGCACCGAACTCGGCCTCGCCTGCTCCGTCGGCATCGGCCCCAACAAGCTCCTCGCCAAAACCGCCTCCAAGCTCGAAAAGCCCGACGGCCTCACCCGCCTCACCCGAGCCGACATCCCCACGCGCTACCACACCCTCCCCATCGCCAAGCTCTACGGCATCGGCGCCCAAACCGCCAAGAAACTCGAAGCCCTCGGCGTCCGCACCATCGGCCACCTCGCCCAAGTGCCCCACGCCACACTCAAGCGTATCTTCGGCATCATCGGCCCCATGCTCGTCGACGCCGCCAACGGCATCGACCACTCCCCCATCGTCACCGACGACGAACAGCCCGACCCCAAATCCGTCGGCAACGGCTACACCCTCCACGCCGACACCCGCGACACCCGCAAGCTACTCACCGTCCTCCTCGGCCTCTGCTCCAAGGTCGGCCGACGCCTCCGCAAGGGCGGCCACGCCGGCCGCACCGTCACCCTCGTCGTCCGCTACGCCAACTACACCACCATCTCCCGAGCCCACACCCTCGAAGCCCCCATCGCACTCGACCGCGACATCTTCCACGCCGCCGCCGCCATCTTCGACCGCGTCCGACGCCACATGGCCATCCGCTACCTCGGCGTCAGCATCAGCAAGCTCGTCCCCACCGAAGCCCCGCGCCAGCTCAGCCTCTTCGACGCCCAGGCACGCACCCAACTCCAGGCCGCCACCCGCTCCGCCGACGCCATCCGCGACCGCTACGGCGAGCACGCCCTCATCCCCGGCCGACTCGTCCGGTGCAAGGAAGACATCTGAGGCAGACGGGATCTCACGCAGAGGGAGCAGAGAAAACGGAGGGAGCGGAGAAGAGAAGGCGAACCACAGATAGACACAGATGAACACCGATGGGAGGGGTCTCCGTGCCCCGCGTCTTCCTGCTTCGGCGTTCTTGCTGGCAGCTTCCCCTTGCGGCGTCCACCCAGTCCACCCCGTCCCACAGGTCCTACCCGTCCCGCCGGCCCCATCTGCCCGATCTCCCTCCGTTCTTGAGCCCCAACGGGGCGATCACAGGATAGCCCGGGGACGTGGCGCGTACGCTCCCTGCTTCTCTGCTTGACACAAAGAGGGTCTGCTCCTATCATCGGCGCAGAACGGCGGAGGATGCTAGCTTGGCGAAACACGGCGCGAACTGCCCGAAGTGCGGCCACCGTGTTGACTTCGACACGGCGGTGGGCGACACGGTCGCGTGTCCCGGCTGTCAGGCCGCGCTGCGCGTGCCTGGCAATCCGCCCGACGGCGGCACACCCATCCCCACCCCCGAATCCCTCATGGCTACCGAAGGCGGCGCCCCCCCGCCTCCGGGGCCTGACGACCCGCTGATCGGCACGTGCCTCGACGAGTTCGAGATCCGCGGGCGCCTGGGCGAGGGCGGCATGGGAGTGGTCTACGAGGCATGGCAGCCCTCGCTCGAACGCTCTGTGGCCATCAAAGTTCTACCGAGAAGCATCAGCAGCGACCAGAGATTCATCGACCGCTTCGTCCGCGAGGCCCGGGCCGCCGCGGCCATTACCCACGCCAACATCATCGAAGTCCACGCCATTGGCAACGGCTATGACCACCAGTACATCGCCATGGAATTGGTGGAGGGTGGCAGTCTGGCCGATGTCATCCGCCTCGACGGCCCGTTGCCTGCCGAGCGCGCGCTCGACGTGATGAAGCAGGTGGCGTCCGCCCTCGCCGCCGCCCACGGGTGCGGCATCCTTCACCGTGACATCAAGCCGTCCAATATCCTCTTCACCAAGCGCGGCCGCGTGAAGGTGGCCGACTTTGGCCTCGCCAAGCATCAGGGCGTGGATGTGACGGTCACCCGGACAGGGCAAATGCTCGGCACCCCGCTCTACATTCCACCCGAGGCCGCGCGGGGGCAACCCCTGGACGCACGGTCGGACCTCTACTCGCTCGGAGCCACCTTCTACCACGCTCTCGCCGGTAGACCTCCCTTCGCGGCCTCGACGAGCGTGGCGCTCGCCTTCCAGCACGCCCAAGCCGAAGTGCCCTCACTCCGGGATGCTGCCCCCAACGTTCCCCAGGCGCTGTGCCACATCATCCACCGGCTGCTTGCCAAGAACCCCGACGAACGCTACGCCGATGCCTGCACGTTGCTCGAAGCCCTCGAGCACGTCGAGGTCCCTTCCTCCCAAGAGGCCCCGACCGCTACAGAACCGGGCCTGCTGCGCGATCGCAGGCGAAGGACGGGTAAGTCGTTGGCAGGAGAGGTGGCGCGTGGTGGAAGGACAGCCACTCGACGCAAGGGCCTCCTCATCGGCGGCATTCTCGGGTTGATTGCGCTCATCAGCGTGCTGGTCGCCGTCCTCGGAAGCAGGGGCGACCGTTCGTCGCAGGCGCCAGACTCCCCGCCGGCAACCACGTCCACCCCTCCCGGCCAGCCCGCGGCATTGCGCACCATCCGCTTCCGACGGCTGAAGC
>JADHXT010000157.1 GCA_016782825.1 Candidatus Brocadiia bacterium
CCACGCGCCTCGCTGGCACAGACGTCTTCTGCGGCGTCGTATTCCCCGTTGGCACCTCACATTGCTGGCTGTTGGTCGGTGGCTGGGGAGGCTCCGTGGTGGGCCTCGACCAAGTCGATGGCCGATGGGCCAACAACAACTTGACGACCACGCGGATGGACTTTCAACGCGGTCAGTGGTACCGGGTGCGCCTGCGAGTGACCCAGGCCAGGATTGAGGCCTGGATCGACGAAGAGAAGTTGATCGATTTGGAGAGGGAAGGTCACTCGTTCACACTGTCGAGCAAGCTCGTGGCCCTCAGGCCATTGGGAGTGTGTTCATACCAGACAACTGCGGCACTTCGCGACATCCTGTTCCGTCGCCTCGAGTTGGAGGAGGACAAAGGGGTCGAGGAGGGGCCGCGGCGAGATGCTGAGAACCCGAAACCTGGCCAGTGGCAGGGCCTCTTCGACGGCAAGTCGCTGCGCGGCTGGAGGGTAGAGCATCGATGGGGTTTCGGGAAGCACGGCGAGGTCACCGTGGAGGACGGCCAGATTGCGCTCCAGCAAGGCGAGCCTCTCACGGGAGTGGCCTGGACAAGCGGATTCCCCGCACTGGACTATGAGGTGGAGTTGGAAGCCAAGCGGGTTGCCGGCGATGGCGACTTCGCGAACATCACCTTCCCGGTCGGGTCGACCTATTGCACGTTCCACACCGGGTGCTGGGCGGACAGGTCCGTGGGGCTGTCGAAGGTGGATGACCGACCGTACGACGGACGAGCGGCGCGAGGCAAGATGGACTTCGAGGACGGCCGGTGGTACCGCCTCCGCGTGCGGGTGACGCGGGAGCGCATTCAGTGCTGGATCGATGACGCCGCCATGGTGGCTCTGGCGTTGGCAGAACACAGGATCAGCCCAGAGAACGGCGCGCTCAAGCCGTTCGGGGTGTGCAGTTGGGGGGCCTCGTCGGCCCTGCGCAACATCCGGCTACGGCGCCTCGACCCGGGCGGAACCACCGGCTTCCGGACGGCGACCGTGGGCGGCGAGGGCGGCAGCGACTTCGAGGATCGGGTCGAGGGGTCAGGGTACCTGGTCGGGTTCCGGTACTCGCGCACCCAATATGCGAACTACCTGCTCATCGAGTCGGTCGAGCCGCTCTATCGGACTCCGGCCGGGCTCAAGAGGGGTGGCGTCTACGGCCGCTACCGCCGGCGCCCAGCCGAGGGGAGCGAAGTGGTCGCGAAGGCGGGCTACGCCGTGGGAGCGCTTGTGGTCCCGATGGGCATCTATCTCGACAGATTCAAGATCATCTTCATGCGCGTCAGAGGCGGCGCGTTGGACCCGCGCGACACCTATGAAAGCGATTGGCTCGGCGGGCCAGGCGGGGATCGAGAGATCACCGTGGGCGGAAGCGGTACCCGGGTCGTCGGCATCCACGGTAGAGCCACCCAAATCATCGACGCTCTCGGCCTGATCGAGCTCGGCCCGACGCCGGGCTTCCGAACACCTTGGGCGCCGGTCATTCCCGGAGAGGCGGCCCCAGAAGCAGGAAGGAGGATCCCATGACGACTGGCGCGACAATCGGTGTCCTCACGACGGTTCTCGTCCTCAGCACTGTCCTGCTGTTTGAGCTCCTGCGAGGCGATAGGCTCGCGGGGCAGTGGGCGCGGTCGGACGTCGTCCTGTGCGCCTCGGGCCTGCCCGCGATCCTCATTGTAGAGTGGCTGGCGGCCAGGCCGGTCGCATCGGGCCCGGTCGGGCTTGGGGTCGCGACGATCATGGCCGCCCTGATCTGGGCGCCGCTTGTTGCCCTTGGGGCAGAGGGCACGATGGAGCTGTTCATGTCGAGGCGGCAAGGAGATGCCTAGTCGGTTCGAGGCGGGCCGGCGTGCGTTGAGGAACTGTCTTGATCGCGAGGGGGCCGATCCGATGCAACGGGAAGCCAGCCGCCACTGCGAGAGACGCGCTGCATTCTCGGAGGAGGGGACGGCATGACCCGTCGGAGCGTCCGAGACCGCATGCAAGAGCTGAGCCAGCGCTATGGGCTCGGCTACGATGAGGTGACCAAGAGCTACCTTGGGATGCATCGCGGCATCCTGGTCCACGTGTCGGAGACGTATGGGGTCATGACCCTCGTTTTCGTCCCAGAGGGTGACCCGTTCGGCACGCCGGTCGCCGAGGCGTTCACGGGCTTCCGCCATTGCGAGGAGGCCGGCCTCCCGCTGGCATGGCTCGAACTCGTCTTGCTGACCGTACCCGGTACGCCCAAGGAACACCCCCCGCAGAAGGCCTGCCAGGTGACGATTGGGAAGCACAGGCTGGCCCATACCGGCGTCACGACGTTCATGGCGCTCCCAGATCTTGTTGCCCAGGACCTTCGCGGGCGGGGCGCGCCGGAGTTCATGCCGTGCATGAAGTGCCGAGGCCGCGAAGCCACTGAGGCCGCCTTCATCTACGGCGCGTACACTGCCCTGTGCTCGGAGTGTCAGGAGGCGTCCAAGCACCTTGTGCCGCGCAAGACGTCGCTTGGGCAGCACGTCGCCGCCTTTGCCGTGTTGGTCGTCCTCCTGGGCCTCGTCGTCTGGGGTATCAAGTGCAACGAGGAGCCACCGGTGGCGACCAGCTACAACCGCGGACTCCGCGCCATCCAGCAAGGAGACGCTGAGGTTGCCATCGCCGCTTTCAACGAAGCCATCGCTGCCGAGCCGGGGTGCTCCGACGCGTACGCGCTCCGGGGTGAGGCCTACTGCATGCTCGGCCAGTTCGAGCAGGGGATCGCCGACTATAGCGAAGCGATCCGGCTCGTGGAGACAGGGGCTGCCCAGGCTGCCACCGTCGGCCTCCCGCTCATCTACAACGATCGAGGACTGACGTACCACGAGACGGGGGACCTCGACCGGGCCATCGCCGACTGCTCCAAGGCGATCGAGCTGGACCCCAACTACGCTCTGGCCTACAACAACCGAGGCCACGCCCTGGCTGCAAAGGGCCGGTTCGACGAGGCGATCGCGGACTACGGCCAAGCCATCCGCCTCGATCGCAGCGACTTCAGGCCCTTCCTCAACAGAGGTATCGCGTTCCTGGAGAAGCGCGAGCACAACCAGGCCCTTCCAGACCTCGAGGAGGTCATCCGGCTCAAGCCGCAGTGTGCGCTCGCGTGGGATTGCCGGGCCGACGTACGCCTCCATCGAGGCAAGTACAAGGAAGCTCTGGCCGATGCCAATCATGCCCTTCACCTGGCCCCGGCACTGCCTTCCGCGCACGTCCACAGATTCGTGGCCACGGTGAGTCTGAGACTCGGCGAGCTCGGCGATCCAGGTCGGATGCCGGCCACGTCAGCGGGGATGGGGCCGCGCAATGACGCCGAGGGATCAGGGACGGACATGGAGGGCCCCCGCCCTCCGTCAGCGCGGCGGGTCGTGGGGCGAGCCATCGTGCTCTCGGCGCTCGTCTACAGGTCCTTCCTGGACCACTACGCCGGCAGTCCCGACGGCGACGAGCTTCGCTCCCGGCTGTTCGACTGGCTCGTGGCGACCGGCCTGGTGTGGGAGCTGGAGCAGGAGGAGCGCAAGCTCCTTGCGACCCCCCTGGGCCGGGCCGAGGATCAGGCCATCATCGACGCTGAGTGGCGTGTGGAAGGCCTGGCGGTCCTGGCTTGGGCGCTGGGCCGATTCGAGCTCCCGCCGCACGACGAACGGGTCAGGAACTACCTGGTCGCGACGGATGCCGTCGGGTTCCTGGGCGACAAGGCCATGGGGGCTCTTCTCCTTACCGGCACGCTGAGGCCGTCGCGAGAGATCCGCGCGTTCGCCAACCAGATCACCATGGTGAGCTGGCGGCTGACACAGCTACGCACCAACCCCAGCAGCGGTGGATTCATGGATCTCCAGGAGTTCCCGGCGTACTGCGTCATCGAGGGCTGGCTCAAGGGGCTGCGGCTCGTGGACGGCGAGCTCGCGGTCGGGGACAGGAGTCTCACAGCCGCTTCGGACGCCGAGCGCCAGATGTGCAACAGCATCGCGAGGGAGCGCCACATCGCTGCCTACTGGCTCGAAGGAGACGACGAGACCTACTCCCGCATCAGCCCGGACACCATGCCCCTCTCCGCGGCGATGCTCGAGTCGCAGAGAGGGGATCCAGACATCGCGATACGGGTCTGCACGGCGTTCCTTGAACAGGACCCAACGTCAGCGACCTGGCTGGCCCAGCGCGGTTGGGCCTACATCCGCAAGGGCTCACTCGCGAACGCTCTCGCGGACCTCCACCGGGCCGTGGAGCTTGAGCCCGATGCGTCCCGCCACGAGATGAGGGCCTGGGCATTCCTCCACAGTGGCTACCTTGCGAGCGCGGACCGAGACGCCCGCGAGGCGCTCCGCCTCGCACCCAAAGACCCCTGGCCACACCTGATCCTGTTCCGCACAGCGGCTGCCCGTGGCGAGGAGGCGAAGGCAGTCCGAGCAGCGCGCTGTCTGCTGGACGCCGCGCCTGCCGAGGCTCGAGCCATTCGCCCTGTCCTCCGCTACCTCCTCGGCGAAGTGCGCCTCGACACGCTCCGCGACCACCCGAGCTGGAACAAGATCAGAGTCGCGGTCCGCGGGTACACGCCAATGCAACCCGACACCGCTCGTCCAGGGAGGTGACTGTCGTGGATTCAGGCTCTTCCGTGTCGGCGTCTGTTCTGTGTGCAGCGCTCTGAGCAGGAGGCGCCCTATGCCACTCGCCTTCGCGTGCCCAGCCTGTGGACAAGAGGTCTCCACGTCCGCGCGGGATGCCGAACTCGCACTGTGTAAACATTGCGGTCAGGTCGTCTCTGTGCCAGCCTCGGCAGTCACCGTGGACAGGCTCCAAGGTACGCCAGATCTGTCGACACCGGGAACAGCATCCTCCGAGCGCAGCGCCGGAAGTGAGCACCCCGATGCGCCTGAGCGCGATTCCCTCGGCGACGCGCTCTATCGATTCTCGAACGTCACCGCCGGCGGCAGGTACTACGTCGACGTCCGTCAACACGGGCTGGATGCCAGGATTTCGGGCAGCAAGATCCGGTTGCCCTGGGACCAGATTGATGCACTCACGTCCGGCCAGCGTGGCATGGAGTCCCTCTCGGTGGGCTACGTGCACGTGATGGCGTCAGATGGGCGCGAGCTGCTGTGGACAGACCATCTCCTCCTCCTGAAGTCGGACGGCAGCTACTGGAAGAGCGAGTCGTTCTACGTCTATTCATCCGATGGCCGCACGATCCCACTGCTGTCGCTACAGCGTGGCCTCATCCTGGCGTCGATCGTCATCGAGCGTGCCGGGCTGGTGGAGCGCGCAGACGGTGTCTTCGCCCGTCCTACGGAGGAGGAGCCCACGGTCGCCGAGACGAGGCCAGATCTGCACCGCTCGCCCGAGGAGGTCCTCGAAGAGGCGAGTCCACTGCCCAAGCGGACGAAGCAGCTGCTTCTCCTCGTAGGGGGCTTTGCCGCCGCGTCGTGGCTCTGGGGCGCCGGGGTCGCGGCGGCTCTGCTCGTGTACCTCTTCATCCACGAGTACGGCCACGTCGTGGCGATGAAGTGGTGTGGCGTCCCGGTCCATGGGATCTTCGTCCTGCCGTTCATCGGCGGCGTCGCCATGAGCTACGAGGATGCGTCCACGGAGTGGGATGCGTTCAAGATCGCCGTCATGGGCCCCGTCTTCGGTGCCATCCTCACGCTGGGCGCCGCTGTGGGGCTCGCCATCGCGGGGAGCGGAACGGCGCTCCTGAGGACGCTCACATTCTCATGGGCCATGATCAGCCTCTTCAACCTCCTGCCCCTAGGGGTCCTCGACGGCGGGCGCATGGTCAAGAGCATCGCCTACTCGACCCATCGCGTCGTGGGCATCCTGGCATCGGTGGCGACGCTGATTCTCTGCGTGGTCGCGGGATACCTGCTGGGAGCGTGGGTCCTCTACATCGCGGCTTTCGCCGCGCTGGCCGAGATGCTTGTCGAGCGCAAGCAGCGGCGTCTGGCAACGGCGATGATCTCCCTGGGATGTGACCGGCGCGCCATCCGGGAGGCGATTCGGATGTGCTGGCAGCGCATGGGCCTGACGGGCGATGCCGGTGCACGCAAGATCGCCAAGAAGGCAGAGGCCACGAAGACACACGCCACCGCCTTCCTGAAGCCTTTCCTCTCCGGGCGGCTCGACCTGACCGAGATGACGTTCGCTCAGATGGTCAAGGCGGTCGGGCTGTACGTGGCGCTCTTCGTGTTCTTCTTCGCAGCCGCGGTCTTCGCATACGTGAACGACGAGGGGCTCGCCGAGGCCGGCCTCCGCGACAGGGTCTTCGAGCACATGAAGGAGACCATGGCGAAAGACCCCGCCACCGCGCGGGTCGTGCTCAAGCGCTTGGAACTGGGCCACAAGGGGGAAAATGAGTACGAGGGCACACTGCACGTCGAGGAGTACGGCCGACCGGAGTCGTTCCCGATACGGGTCACCCTCAAGAATGGTGGCTTTGAATGGCGCATCGTGCCTCTGGAGCGCCAACCAGTCCGTCCTCGACCTCGAGAAGACCGAAAGCTCCGCCCTTCGTCGGAGCTGAGGGGGTCGGGCCAACCGCCGAGGGGCGATCGAGGCGGCCGTTCTGGACAACAGACGGTGGTCGTACGCCTGTCGTACGTCGCCGAGGGCTGGCCTCTCCGCCTGCCTGCATCTCCGCGTCCCGCGGAAGGGCCCAGGCTTCTGGCAGCCCCCGCGCCTGAGTTGAGGAACACCCCAGCGGTCGGGCACGGCCGGCGCTACTGGGGCGAGCTCGTTCTCGGCCCGCGGGATGCCCCCAATCGCATCGCTTTCGCTATCGATAGCGATGAGCAGGGTGGTCGGGCAATGTACCTCGACGCGAATCAGGACGGCGACTTCGCAGACGATGCGGAACCGCTTCGGAGCCGAAGTACAGGGGGCTTCGCTTGGCTTCTCGACCTCGAGCTCCGCTATAGCCGACCAGGCGGGATCGTGAAAGCACCGTATCGCCTGTGGTTCTTCATCAACGACGCGGGCTGGCGTGCCAAGAGAGCCGCGTTCTATGCACAGTGCCACCGCAGTGGTTCTCTGGAGGTGGGCGGCGATTCCTACGCGTTGATCATCTTCGACAATCCCGCGGACGGCGACTATTCCAACGACCCTATCGTGGTCGACCTCAACCGCGATGGTAGGGCACAGGACGAGGAACGGTGCCGAGTGGGAGGCATGATCCGTGTTGGCGGAACGCAACTGGTGCTCCACTCCATCGCCCCCGCCGGTGATTGGGTGCACTTCATGCGCGAGACCACCAAGGAAGCTGAGGAGGAGGCCGGCGCCGGCGGTGAGGCGCCTCGCACTCCTTCGGCCGCCGGAGCCGATGGCTCCAGGAGATAGCGGATGCGCCGTTCCACTCCCTTGCCCTGTCCTCTCGGTGTTTCTGCCGTGCAGGTGGTCGTGGGGCTCTGGCCCACCCGCTGGCTCGGCAAGGGGAAGGGCGAAGCACGTTCCAGGGTCTGCTGCGGCGACAGGGGGTAGGAGGAATGCGCCAACACGATCCAAACCCCGACCGAGAGGTCGTCACGGTCGGAAGGCCCTTCGGTAGGAGGCCCGCGAAGACCCTGGCCATCATCTGCGCACTGGGCAGCCTGCTCGTCCTGGAAGGCCTGGCGGGCGAGAGGAGCGGGACGGATTCCATGCTGGTGTTGCTGGGAGTGGTCTTTCTGTGGGCAATGGTGAAGCGTCTCCGCCGGCCGCCGCGGATGGTCGTGCGGGAAGGCACCTTCTCTATTCGGTTCCCGGCAGGACTCAGAATGGTGGAGCTCACGTGCTCT
>JADHXT010000158.1 GCA_016782825.1 Candidatus Brocadiia bacterium
CTGGCCATGTGAACCGGCGTCTCGTCCCTCGTCTATCGAGCTATTCAGAAGAGCCTCATGCAGATCGAAACGGCCCCGTTCCGCGTCCGATACGCCGACACCGATGCCGAGGCCGTGGCCTACTACGGCAGCTACTTCTCGTGGTTCGAGATGGGGCTGATCCAGTTGCTTGAAGAGTTGGGCCTGTCGATGCCAGAGATGGACGCGCGGGGGTGTGTGGCCGTGGCGGCGGAGACGCTTGCCCGGTATCGCCGGCCGGCCCGCTACGACGAGCTGGTGTTCGTCCGCTCGCGCATCGCCCAGGCGGCGGCCAAACGGGCGCGCATCGAGCACGAGGTGGTGCGGGTGGCCGATGGCCAGGTGCTGGCCACGGGCGCCGACGCCCGGGTGCTGGCCGGCCTGCCCGACGACGGCCAGTGGGAGGGCGCCAGCGCGCTGCCATTGCCCGATGGCGTGCTCGCCGCGGCCGACGAGCGGGTGGAGCGCATCGAGCCACTCAGCCGCCGCGCCGAGGGCATCCTTGGCCCTTTGCCGCCCGGCGCCCGCAGCCACACCGCCGAGTTCCGCGTGCGCTACGCCGAGACCGACGCCCAGGGCATCGCCTACTACGGCAGCTACTACACGTGGTTCGAGGCCGGCCGCGGCGAACTGGGCCACGCCGTGGGCATGCCCTATGCCGAGTTGGAGCGCCACGGCTACGTGCTGCCGGTGGCCGAGGCATTCTGCCGTTACTACACGCCGCTGCTCCCGTGCGAGCGATTCCATATCACCACGAGCGTGCCCGCCTTGGGGAAGGCGAAGATCACCTTCGCCAACCACATCACCTCGCTCGACGGGCAGCGACAGGTGGCCGACGGCTACACCATCCACGCCTGCACCCGCCGCGACGGGCGGCCCCAAGGCCTGCCGCTTGAGGTGGTGGAACACTACGGCCCCGCCGTCTGACACACGAGGACGCCCTGATGCGCCATCCAGTGGATCGCGTCTCCTGTCCCATCCTTCTCATGCTTCTTCTTGCCGGAGGGCACGCCGCCGTGACGGCTCGCACCGCACGCGCCGGCCAGCCAGAGCTGGCCGTGGAGGACTTCTCGTTCGACGGCCCGCTCGGCTCACAGGGCACCCGCATCGAGCGGATCGGCAGCAACCACTTCAAGGTGACCCTCGGGCACGCCCCCAAGCACCCGGAGTGGTGCAACAAGCTTCAGTGCCACATCAAGCAACACACCAAGGGGAACGCCTTGCGCCTCGACGTGGTATTCCCCGGCGGAGGGGCGATGAGCCTCAACGAGTATTTCCACTCGTGCTCCTACGACCGCAAGACGTGGCACCCCGTGCATTGGCAGAAAGGGCGCAGCGTTTCCAAGACGGCCGACAGCCTGGTGTTCCCCGTCTTCGAGCAAGACACGGTGTGGGTGGGCCACCAGGTGCCGATGGCCTATGAGGACGTGGTGGCCATGGTCGCGCGGTGGCGCAAGAGCCCACACGTGACGGTGCACGTGCTGGGCAAATCGCTCGGCGGACGCGACATCCATCGCATCGAGATCACCGACGCCAAGAGCCCCTCTCCCCGCGGCACGCGGTGGGTGCACCACTTCGCCAATCAGCATCCCGGCGAGCACAACAGCCAGTGGCGCATGGTCGGCATGATCGACTGGCTTCTGAGCACCCAGGGCGCCGACTGCCGGCGCCGCACGCTCTGCCACTTCGTCCTGATGATGAGCCCCGACGCCCCGTCGCACGGCTGGTATCGCGTCAATGCCCAGGGCGTGGACATGAACCGCTCCTACCGCGCCAAGGGCGCCAGCCGCACGGCACAGGCTCACGAGGCCTACATCGTGCAGAATGACCTCGAAGCGCTCATGGCCTCCCAAGCCCCGGTCACCAGCGTGTGGTCCATGCACACCTGGGGCGGCAACGTGGACCCTCTCGTGACGCCCGGCCCGGAGATGGGAACCGCCCTCGGCCCGTGGACCGACCTGCGCGATGCCGTCGAGAAGCACGACCCGCGGGACCTCATCCGCCCGATGCGCCTCCGGAAAAACCTCGGTCACACCACCCACTGGACCGACGGGCCGAACCGTCAGTTCGGCATCACCGCCGTCCTGTGCGAGGGCGCCGGCGCCATCGACACTCAGGAGGCCAACACCGAATCCGGCCGCGTGCTCATGCGAGGCATTGCCGACTACTACCGAGGAATCCGAAACGTGAAGCGCAACAGCCAGGTCTACCCCTACCTGTGCAAGCTCGGCGACGATGTCGCGCCCAAGCTCGCCTGGAACGCCGCTTCGCCCGAGGAGCATCGCGCCTGGCGCACGAAGTTCAAGGCCAGGCTCAAGGCGTTGCTCGGCCAGCAGCCGGCGCCCGTGCCCCTCCAGGCACGGTGGTCCACCCAAGAGCGGCTGGAGACCGACCTGTTCCTGCGCCGCAAGGTCTACATCCAGTCCGAAGCCGACTACTGGGTGCCGGCCTACTACTTCCTGCCCAAGCGCCGCGCCGCCAAGACCCCCGCCATTGTCTGCCTCCACGGCCACAGCGGCATCGTGCCCTACATCCGCGAGGGCGACGCCAAACAGCGCGAGAAGTCGACGGCCCACGAGCTCGACTACGCCGTCCACCTCGCCGAGCAGGGCTACATCACGCTGGCCCTCGTGCAGCGCGGCTGGAACGAGACGAGCCACGACACCCCGCACAGTTGCCATCGACTCACCATGTCCGCCTTTCTCGTGGGCCGCACGGCCATCGGCATGCGCGTGTGGGACGCGATGCGGGCGCTGGATTTCCTGAAGACCCTCCCGGAGGTCGATGCGGCCCGCATCGGTGCGGCAGGCCTCTCGGGCGGCGGCACCACGACGCTGTTCTTCACGGCCATGGACGAGCGCGTGAGCCTGGCCATGTGTGCGGGCTACTACTGCACCTTCCGCGATTCGATCTACGACATCCATCACTGCATCTGCAACTGTGTGCCGCACATGATGGAGTGGGGCGAGATGAGCGACGTGGCCGCACTCATCGCCCCGAGGCCCTTCCTCGTCATCGCCGGCATCAAGGACAGCATCTTCCCCATCGCCGCCACCCGCCGAGCCTGCAAGACCCTCGCCCGCACCTACGACGTGTTGGGCGCGCCCGACCGGCTCGACCACGACTTCTTCGACGGCCCCCATTCCTGGAGCAACCGCAAGACGCTGCCTTTCCTCCGCAAGCACTGGGGGCCTCTCGACGCGGTCAAGTGACCTGTCGCGCTGCTTCCCCTTGCACGGTGGCAGGCCATCTGCTAAGATTCCGCCGGGCCCGTTCCACCTCCGCTGAAGTGACGAAAGGAACCGCATGGCCAAACCCAAGGTGGCCGTCCTCATGGGCAGCGACTCCGACCTCGACACGATGCAGCTCGCCATCGACCAGCTTGCCGACTTCGGCATCCCGGCCGACGTGCACGTGATGAGCGCCCACCGCTGCCCCGACGTGGTGGCCGACTACGCCGCACAGGCGGAGGCCAACGGCATCGGCGTCATCATCGCCGGCGCCGGCAAGGCCGCCCACCTGGCCGGCGTCATCGCCGCCAAGACCACGCTGCCCGTTATCGGCGTGCCCATCGAAACCAAGCTGGCCGGCGGCCTCGATTCCCTGCTGTCCATGGTCCAGATGCCTCGCGGCATTCCCGTGGCCACCATGGGCACCGGCAAGAGCGGCGCCCTCAACGCCGCCATCCTCGCCGCCCAGATCCTGGCCCGCTCCGACCCGGCGCTCCGCCACAAGCTCGCCGCCCACAAGCAGCAGATGGCCGACGCCGTGGCCGCGAGGTCCGCCAGCCTGCGCGGAAGGCTGGGGCTCTCGTGATCGCCGTCATCCAGCGGGTGAGCCGCGCGTCGGTGACCGTGGACGGCGAGACGGCCGGAGCCATCGCCCGCGGACTGCTCGTGCTGCTCGGCGTGCGCAAGGGCGACGGCGATGCGCAGGCCGATGCTCTCGCCCGCAAGATCGGCGGCCTGCGCATCTTCGCCGACGACGAGGGCAAGATGAACCGCTCCTGTGCCGAAGCGGGCGGGGCCATGCTCGTCGTATCGCAGTTCACCCTCTGCGGCGACTGCCGCAAGGGGCGCCGCCCCAGCTTCGAGCCCGCTGCGCCGCCGGCCGAGGCCACCCGCCTCTACGAGCGTTTCTGCGGCCGACTTCGCGAGCAGGGCTATCGCGTGGAGACCGGCGTCTTCGGCGCCATGATGGACGTGGAACTCGTGAACGACGGCCCGGTGACCTTCGTGCTCGACACGGATGACCTGTGAAGGCAACGCCTGTGCTCCACATCCCCAACATCCTCTCCGTGTCGCGTGTGGTGGCCACGCCCATCGTGGCCGCGCTGGTGCTGGGCGGCGAGAGGGCTCGCGCGGCCGCGTGCGTGCTCGCGTGTCTCGTGGCGTTCACCGACCTCATCGACGGCCCCATCGCCCGCCGCATGGGCCTCGCCACCTATCTTGGCTCGATGATCGACATGACGTGCGACAAGGTGTACATGTGCACCCTGCTCATCGTGCTGGCCGTGGCCGGGCTGTCGCCCGTGTGGGCCGCGGCGATCATCGCGTCGCGCGAGGTGCTGGTGTTGTGGCTGCGCGTGGTGGCGTCGGAACACGGCCGCCAGCCGCCCATCGCCATGTGCGGACGGCTAAAGACCTTCATGGTCTACCTGCTCGTGCCGCTGGCGCTGGCCGGCGCGCCGTGGCAGGCCGTGTGGTTCCTGGCATTCGTCGCGTCGGCGTCGGCGCTCGGGTCGCTCATCGAGTATGTGGTCAAGCTGCGCGACCTGTTTGCCACCGCCTTCGTCGTGCCGCAGCAACCGAGCGAGAGCGAAGGAGGCAAGTGAAAGGGCAGGGCACACCGCATTCCCCCTTCACTTTCACCTTCACTTCCACCTTCTGAGGACACTCCATGCGCATCCCCACCATCGCCTGGGAAGGCGGCGTGGACGGCCACGCCACGCTCATCGACCAGACGCTCCTCCCCACCGAGTTCCGCCTCATCCAGATTCGCGACATCGAGGCCATGTGGGAGGCCATCAAGGTGCTCCGCGTGCGGGGCGCACCCGCCATCGGCATCGCCGCGGCCTTCGGCGCCCTGCTCGGCATCCAGCACTCCACGGCCGGCAGCTTCGAGGGCCTCCGCCGCGATCTCCAGGAGGCCACCGACTTCCTCGCCACGTCCCGTCCCACAGCGGTGAACCTCTTCTGGGCGCTCGACCGCCTGCGCCGCGTGGCCGACGACAACGCCGTGCTGCCGGTGCCCGAGCTCAAGCAGCTTCTGCTCGATGAAGCCCTCGGCATCTGCGAGGACGACAAGCAGATATGCCGTGCCATCGGCCGCCACGGCGCCGAGCTGGTGCCCGACGGCGCCGGCATCCTCACCCACTGCAACGCCGGCGGCCTTGCCACCGCCGACTACGGCACCGCCCTCGCCGTCATCTTCACCGCCCACGAGCAGGAGAAGCGGGTCCACGTCTTCGCCGACGAAACGCGGCCCCTCCTCCAGGGCTCGCGCCTCACCGCCTGGGAGCTCATGCAGGCCGGCGTGCCCGTCACCGTCATCTGCGACAACATGGCCGCACAGGTCATGCGCGAGGGCAAGGTGCAGCTCGTCGTCGTCGGCGCCGACCGCATCGCAGCCAATGGCGACGCCGCCAACAAGATCGGCACCTACGGCGTGAGCATCCTCGCCAAGGCGCACGGCATCCCCTTCTACGTCGCCGCGCCCACGAGCACCTTCGACCTCACCCTCCCCAGCGGCGACGGCATCCCCATCGAGCAGCGCGACCCCGCCGAAGTAGCCGAGGGATTCGGACGCCGCACCGCGCCCGAGGGCGTGGACATCTACAACCCCGCCTTCGACGTCACCCCCGCCGCCCACATCGCCGGCATCATCACCGAGCGCGGCGTCATCGCCCCCGTCGACGAGCAGCACGTTCGCGCCATGGTGGAAGCGTGACTCGTGACTCGTGACGCGTGATCAGATGCCGATCTGTGCAGGCGGGGCGTCTTCCTGGGCTGCGTAGCCTTGGCGAAGCAGGCTGCCCCGCGTCTTCCCTTCTGCACAGCGCCCATGCCCGTGCGTCCTATCCGTCCTACGGGTCCTATCGGTCCTACAGATCGCGCTGGCGCCGCAGGATTCCCTCGGGCCTTCCTTCCCCATTCGGTTGGCATGAGCGCGTAAGCGCTGTTCTGGCAAGCACCTGTGTAGACCACCGGTCGCCCCATCAGTCGGTTTGGGAGCCGTTCCGTGGGTGCTGGCTTCCCGGAAATGATCAAGAAACAGCGCATTTATGCTTGACAGATCCGATACGCCGTGATTAAGATGATAGTGCACGCAAGTTCGCGGCTGTTTGTGGATTTCCTGTGGCGCTGGGCGCGAGGGGACACCTTCGAGGAAGGGGGCGAGAGAGATTGAGCATGGTGTCTTGAGCCCCCGACTCAACGCGTTGCTCCATGCTGATCGAGTTTGAACACTTGCGCAGCTTTCGGGGACGACTACAATACGGCAACAGAAGTGCTG
This sequence comes from Candidatus Brocadiia bacterium, assembly GCA_016782825.1. Classification (GTDB taxonomy): domain Bacteria; phylum Planctomycetota; class PUPC01; order DSUN01; family DSUN01; genus BS750m-G60. Next base: position 6,532 of record JADHXT010000158.1, read on the forward strand.
GCCGATGCGGCCGGCTGATATCAGGTGGGGAATCCCGGATGGAAGGAGGTCCTATTAGCAAGTCGCGGACCGGATTGACGCTGCTGGAGGTGATGGTCGGCGCCATCACCCTCTGCGTGTTGGTTCTTACAGTGGTCGCCTTGATCAGCCTGCGCCGTGCGCCGTCTAGCAGCCTTGCGCCCGAAAAGGCGCCAGAGAAGAGGAAGATAGCAGCATCAACTGAAGATCCCTCCGAGTTGCGAAGAACCATGGCAGCGGCTCTGCCCCGCGCTCGTGAGGAAGCCAGACGCATCCGTTGCAGGAACAACCTGAACCAGTTGGCCAAAGGAATGGCGACGTACCTGAACGAGTATGGCGACAACCGCTTCTATCCGTGCCCACTCGGACGTGGCGCCGTGACGACTGGATACAATGGAGCCGAATGGTTCGCCGCCCTCTACTGGACAGGCACCGTTCCTGACCCCGGCGTCTTCATCTGCCCCTCGTCGGGCGATACGAACCACGACGGGGCCGATATCGGGTTTACACGGACGACCGCCGCCTTCGGGTCGCAGACGGTGAGCTACGCCGGCATGCACTGGCGCAGCATCACGCCCACGGGCAGCGCCATCCGTGACGACTTCCCACCCAACGAGGTGATGGCCAGCGACGACACGGAGGGCACGGTCAACCACGGCGAAGCCGGCATGTGCGTCATGTTCTTCGACAGCCACGTGGAGTGGCGCACGGCGGATGAAATCGACCCGCTCACGGCCGTCGGTCAGAAGGGCGGCCTGCTTGAGAAGCTGAGGAACTGACTCACAGTCCGTTCGCCTTTGTGGGTGGAGCGCTTCTGCCCGGTGTCCCATCTGTCCTTCTTCTTTCGTGTCTTTGTGTTCACCTCCCCACGCCCCAGTGCCTCCGCGCTTGCATGGCGGGGCGGGTGTGCTATCATAGGCCACAGTACGTGGCCGTTTCCATGGGGTGCCGGGAAAAGGAGGCCCGCAAGTGTACGCGACGATCATCGACGGTGAAGCCATTGCCGCTGCCATCAAGGAACAGCTCGCCAAGGAAGTGGAGGCGCTGAAGGCCGGAGGCCACGGCCCCCACCTGGTGGCCGTGCAGGCCAACGACAACGCCGGCTCGCGCATGTACGTGCGCAGCCAGCAGAAGTCGTGCGAGGAAATCGGCATCCGCTACGCCATTGACGAGCAGCCCGTGGACTGCTCTCAGGACCACCTGCTCGCCCGCATCGACGAACTCAATG
>JADHXT010000159.1 GCA_016782825.1 Candidatus Brocadiia bacterium
GCTGCAACTGGCCGCGTGCCGCGAGTTGCGCAAGATGTACAACGATGCCGGCGTGACCATTCACATCCAGAAGTCCGGCTTCGGCCGTTCGGACGAGGACATCGAGTTCAACTTCCTGAAGGCCAAGGCCCTCGGCTGCACGGGCATCACCCTGGAACGCAACGAGGGGATGGCCAAGCGGCTCGCCCCGTTCGCCGCCAAGCACAAGGTCTGGGTCGCCTTCCACAACCACACCGGCAACGTGCCCGTGATGGACAAGAGGGATCCGATCCTGGAGCACGGCAAGTACATCGGCTACAACTTCGACGTGGGCCACTACGTGGCCGGCACCAAGGGCAAGTCGCCCATTCCCGTGATCGAGAAGTATCACGACCGCATGGTCAGCCTCCACCTGAAGGACCGCACCGCCAAGGGCGGCAACCTGGCGTGGGGGGAGGGCGAGACGCCGCTGAAGGAGATCCTCCAGCTCATGCGGAAGGAGAAGTGGACCTTCCCCGCCGATATCGAGCTGGAGTACAGGGTCCCCAAGGGCTCGGACGCGATCAAGGAAGTCGCCAAGTGCGTCCAGTTCTGCAAAGAGGCGCTCGCCTGAGTCCACCGTGCGCGGTTCGAGTGCCAATGCGGGGCGAGGGTGCAGGAGCATCACCGGCTGTCGGGATACCCCACGACTCAAGGCCAGCCTCCTTGCCATTGCCTGCTTGCAGCGGCCCGCGGCACGCGCTACGATAGGCCGGGCCGTCGTACGCGGCGTGCGGCGGGTCACACTGTTGTGCCACTCATCTTTTCAGGAGACCGGGAATGCGTCGAGTGCTCTGGATTGCAGTGGCCGCCGTGGCGATCGTGCTCGTGTGGGGCGTCTCCGCCCAGGCCGAGGTGAAGGCCCCCGAGGGGTTCACCGCGCTCTTCAACGGAAAAGACCTCACCGGCTGGGGCGGCATGGGCCACTTCGACCCGCGCAAGGTGTGGGCCATGAACGACGAGCAGAAGCAGGCGTTCTTCGCCAAGAACTTGGAGGACGTGAAAAAGCACTGGCGCGTGGAGAATGGCGAGGTGGTGAACGACGGCCACGGCGTGTATCTCACCACCACGGAAGAGTACGGCGACATGGAGTTCCTCATCGACTACAAGACCGTGGCCAAGGCGGACAGCGGCATCTATCTGCGCTCGAACCCGCAAGTGCAGATCTGGGACTACACCAAGGCAGGCGGCAAGTGGGGCATCGGCGCCGGCAAGGGCTCCGGCGGCCTGTGGAACTGTAGCCGCGGCAATCCCGGCAAAGATCCCCTCGTGCTGGCCGACAAGCCTTTCGGCGAGTGGAACAGCTTCCGCATCCGCCAGACCGGCGCCCGCACCACCGTGCATCTCAACGGCAAGCTCGTGGTCGACCACGCCGTGATGGAGAACTTCTGGAACCGCAAGAAGCCCCTCTGGGCCACCGGCCCCATCCAGCTCCAGACCCACGGCGGCGAGATCCGCTGGCGCAACATCTTCATCCGCGCAATCCCGCCTGAAGAGGCCAACACGATCCTTCGCAAGAAGGACGGCGACGGCTTCACCGCCATCTTCAACGGCAAGGACTTCACCGGCTGGGCCGGCCCCGTGCAGAACTACGACATCACGGACGGCGCCATCGTGTGCAAGCCCCACAAGGGCGGCACCATCTACACGAAGGACGAGTATGCCGACTTCGTCGTCCGCTTCGACTTCAAGCTCCCGCCCGGCGGCAACAACGGCCTGGCCATCCGCTACCCCGGCAAGGGCGACACCGCCTACGGGGGCATGTGCGAGCTTCAGGTGCTCGACAACACCCACCCCCGCTGGGCCAAGCTCGACCCGCGCCAGTTCCACGCCTCGGCCTACGGCATGGTGCCCGCCCACCGCGGCTTCCTGCGCCCGGCCGGCCAGTGGAACTACCAGAAGGTGACCGTCAAGGGCTCGACCATCCAGGTGGAACTCAACGGCACCCTCATCCTCGACGCGGACCTGAGCAAGGTGACGAAGTTCATGGGCAACCGCCCGCACGCGGGCAAGGACCGGACGAAGGGCCACTTCGGCTTCGCCGGCCACTCGGACCCCGTGGCCTTCCGGAGCATCGAGATCAAGAAGCTCGATTGACGCACGCCGCGCGACGTAAGGGAACCCCCTGGCATGAGCATCACTGGCAAGGCCTGGAAGTTTGGCGACGGCATCAGCACCGACCACATCGCCCCCGGCCGCCTGTTCCACCTGCGCTCCGACCTCCCCGAGCTGGCCAAGCACTGCCTCGAGGACGCGCGGGAGGACTTTGCGCCCAACGTGCAGCCCGGCGACTTCGTGGTGGGCGGCACCAATTTCGGCCAGGGCTCGAGCCGCGAGCACGCCCCCACGGTCATCAAGCTGTGCGGCACCGGCGCCGTGCTCGCCAAGAGCTTCGCCCGCATCTTCTTCCGCAACTGCGTGAACGTGGGCCTGCCCGCGCTGATCGTCGATACCGACAAGATCAACGAGGGCGACCAGCTCGACGTGGACCTCGATACCGGCACGATCAAGAACCTCACCACCGGCGAGGAAATGAGCGCGCCCCCGCTCCCTCCCGTCATGCGCCGCATCATCAGCGACGGCGGCCTCGTCGAGCACATCAAGAAGCATGGCGAGCTGAAGATCGATTAGCTCGTCTTCCCGCGGGGGCGAGCAATGCGGGCTACACGTGAGGTGGGATGGGAGGCTCGGCGTCGAGCAGTGCAGCAGGGGGCACCCTGGCCGGCCCCTTCCTGTGGACGAAGAAGAATACGTAGAACATCGCCAGCCAGAGCACACACGCAGAGAGCACGGCGCCTACCTGCCAGCCGCTGAGCTTCGGCACGTCGTCGAGCAGCAGCAGGAACGCCCCCTCAGGGACCTCCAGCCCGTTCTGCGCGAAGCACTTGCGGATGCGGGAGGCGAAGGGGTGGCGGTCGAATGGCCGCAGCTTGCCCACGAAGCGGCCGAGCTTCTTCCGTTCGTCGGGCACCTTGCCGTCCGCGCGCACCACGAGCCGCGGGCCGTAGGGGGCGATGCGGAAGCAGGTGTACGACAGCCCGTAGCGGTGATAGGTAAAGGCGTGGGTGAAGTCGGCCTCGCCTTCGATGGCCACAAACGTGGTGCCCGGCAGGCGCTCCGCCGTCAGGTGCTTCGGGCCGGCGACCACCACAGGCTGCTTCGCGCCCAGGTCGTAGAGCAGATCGGGTATCTGGACGTGTACGATCCACGCCACGAAGGCGAGCACCAGGAGCTGGAGGGCCGTCAGCCACAGTCGCTTGCGGAAGAGGGACATGGCGGCTCGCAGAAAGGTCAGGCGGCGATCAGGTGGCGGGCAGGGAGGGCACGGGCTCCTCGTAGACCTCGGCGCTCTCGATAAGGTGCTGGTAGAAGGCTTCGCCGCCGAGGGCGATGGCCCACGGCCACAGAGCGCCGCGGGAGTCCCAGTAGTCGAGGTCGCGTGCCTGGGTGTCGCGCGCCACCTGGCGAAGCGTCTTGTCCAGGAGTTCCTGCTGGAGCGCCTTGGTGTGCTGCCAGATGTCGCTCATCTGCTCTGGCGTGGTGTCGGCGTGAGCGAGGGCGCGGCGTCGGGCCTCGTTGTCGTCCAGGGCGGCCATGAGTTCGGGGAGGTTCTCGCGCTGCCAGGCCTGGCGCGCGCGGGGGCACCGGAGCGTGTCGAGGCGCTCGGCGGCGTCGGCGGCGAGTTCGGGGTAGGCCGCCGCGAGGTCTCGGGCGGGGATTTCGTCGCGCCCGAAGTAGGGCGCCAGGTGGGCGGGCAGGCGGATGGGCGTGTCGAGTTCCGCGATGCGGTCGAGCAGATGGAAGCGCACCCGCACGAGGGGATGGAGCGTGCCCGGCAGCAGGCCGTCGGCGGCGAGCTTCGCGGCCAGCCGGTCGACGGCGGGCATGTACAGGGAGCCCCGGTAGGGCAGCGCCAGGGGGCCGCCTCCCTGGCCGAGGCGTGCCTGGATCACCAGGAGCAGCGCCTTTCCACACATGGCCTGCACCCCCACGTTCGCCAGGGCGTCCACCGGCATCGCTCCGTCCGCTCCGACGGGGATGCCATGCTCGCCCAGCAGCATCTCGCCGTCGCGCAGGAACATGGCCGTGCGCACGAGGTGGCCCTGGTGCTCGAGGATGGCGAAGAAGGGCAGCTCGCCGTCGGAGCGCTTGAGTGGCCGGAGCTCGGAGTCCGTCTCCTCGATGGCCTGGTTGTAGAGCGCGGAGGCGTGGGCGTAGTCGCGCAGGAACATCTCGAGCAGCGCCGTGCGTGCCGGGTCGGCGCCGAGAGCGAAGAGCGACGAGGTGAGGCCGAGCCGAAGCAGGCCGCTCGGGATGTCCTCGCGGAGCCAGTCGTGGTAGAGGTCCACCAGCCGGTGGCCCGCTCGGGCGGCCAGCAGGCGCTCCACGCGGGTGTCCTCGTGCTTGAGCCAGCGGCCCAGGCGCTCCTGCGAGTCCTTGCGCGGGAAGGTGGCGAGCATGTGGTCTCGGGCGCGTCGGCGGAGTTCGTGGACGAAGTGGCGGGTCTCGGCCACCGACAGGTCGCCGATGACGCGGTGGTGCAGGCGGTCGCCGATGTAGCTGGAGCCGATGAGCTGCCAGGTGTCGCCGGGCGAAAACTCATCGTACAGGTCGTCCACGGAGCGGCCGAGCTGTCGCGCCAGGGTATTGGTCTTCAGGCCGGTGACGGGCTCCCAGTGGCGGATGTCGACCGGCAGGCGGCCGAGGAACTCGGCGTAGAAGAGGGCGGCGCCCCAGTCCTGGCCGCCGCTGCGATGGAAGCGCTCGCGGGCCAGGTGGAGCACTTCGTCGTCCACGGTGGAGCCGAGGGCGGTGAACGCCACGTCCACGTCCTCGATGTAGTGGGTCACGCGGATGCCCTTGGCCACGAGAGCCTGGAGCTTGGGCACGGTGTCCCACAGCGGGTGGCAGTTTTGATCGATGCTGAGCATGCGGTGGCCCTGTGGTTAGGCTTCGGGGGCCGACGGGTCGTGAGCCATGGCTCGGGCGACGAGCTGCGGGTGCAGCACGCCCGTGTAGATAAAGCGGACGACGGTCTCGAGGCACACGTGTCCGGGGCAGCGGTGCTCGTCGAGGTGGAAGTAGACCCGCAGGGTGTCGCCGCTGCGCACGTCCACGAGCACGGGACGGCTCATGTCGTGGTATTCCTGCGGCCAGCCGAAGCGGAGAGCGGCCAGGTAGGCGGCCGTGGCCGAGCCGGTGCCACAGGCGAGGGTCTCCGCCTCGACGCCGAACTCGTAGGTGCGGACGGCCAGGTGGCCCTCGCCGAGCACCTGGGTGTAGTTGACGTTCATCCCGCGTGGCTGGAAGCGCTCGTGATGGCGGATGGCGGGTGCTTGGTGGATCATGTCCACCTCGTTGATGTCGTCCACGTACACCACGGCATGCGGCACCCCCGTGACCGCCACATCGCACGAGCACTGGGTGCCTGCGGCGGTGATGGCCACGTCGGTCTCCACGTCGCGCGGCGCGGGGATGCACACCCGGATGTAGTCGCCATCGGCGCGCCGCCCGCGCACTTTCCCCGCCGGGGTCGCGATGCGCACCACCTCGCGGTCGGCCCAGCCGTTGTCCAACGCCCAGCGGGCGAAGCAGGCCGCGCCGTTGCCACAGAGCTCGGCGGGGGCGCCATCGGGCTCGTAGAACTGCACGCCCACGTCGCCGCGGAGCCTGTCGTCGCACGCGTCGGCGAAGATGATCCCGTCGGCCCCGATGCCCGTGCCGCGGTGGCACAGCGTGCGGGCAAAGCGGCCCACGCGGGCGGGCGAGGCCAGCATGGCGTCGAAGCGGCCGTCCCGGTTGTCGAGGCACACGTGGTCGTTGCCTGCACCGGACAGCTTGGCAAACGGGACGGGTGCGCTCATGGGGGTGGCGGGTGCCTTTCGGGTGGAGCCACGTGTGGGAGTGGCAGGGGGCCGGCATCGCAGCAAACAAGGGCCGGCCCGTATCCCTATTATAGGCGAAGGCGCGGCCACGGGGCAAGTATCTTCATGTCCCGCACCCGCCCTTGAATGACAACGCGCAACTGGGTATAGTAGAACATGTAACCCTTGCGTCGTACGCCGTGTATGGTACAGTAGCAGAGAGTGAGACGATGAACCGTTTGCCCAAACCACAGGGGGTGAGGATGCGCACCCGACTTCACCGTCCGATCGCGCTCGCACTCGCCATCGGCACAGCACTGCTGGCCGGCTGCTCGGGGGATAGCGACCTGGAGGCACGCGTCGCTGCCCTGGAGAAGGCGAAAGAGGAGTCGCGCGAGAAGCAGGGACTCGAGCTCCGCCAGATGCGCAAAGACCTGGACGACGCCCGCATCGTGGTGGCGCAGCACGACAAGGCGCTGCCGAAGATCGAGCAGGACTTGCGGTCGCGCATCAAAGAGATGGTGGCCCAGGAATCGCAGGGACGGCGCCGCTGGGAGGCGCCCCGCCCGCAGATCGAGCCCAAGTTCGAGGTGAAGCCCTACATGGGCTTCGACGCGCAGGACCTCCTGCCCGACGTGGCCGAGCACCTCAAGCTCGAGGCCAAGATAGGCGTGCTCGTCACCGACGTGCGGCCCGGCTCGCCCGCCGCCGTCGCCGGCATGGCCAAGAACGACGTGATCCGCTCCTTCGGTGGCATCGAGATCAAGGACTTCAAGGACCTCAAGAAGTCCTTCGTCGGCAAGAAGCCCGGCGACACGGTGGACGTGGTGGTCATCCGCGGCAAGAAGAAGGTGGAACTCAAGGTCAAGCTCGGCGCCAAGAAGGTCCGTGTCGGGTGAGCGCACCCCGCTTCCGCCCCATCCATTCGCCGCGCCACCCATCCCATTGTCCGCGAGGCCCAATATGATACGGCGGCTCGTGCCAGCGATCATCATCGCCCTATCCGCGCAAGGCCTGTGCGATGAGCAGGACCTCCAGTGGAAGCGACGCGCCCTCCGCGGCACGTCGGCGAGCGGCTACCTGGGCGTGGTGCACCTCGATGCCCCGCGCGATGCCACCAAGCCCCGTGCCGCCCTCGTGTGCGAGCACGAGGGCGTGAGCCTCCATGTGGACGGGGCACGCTGGGTCGTCACGGCGGCCGATGGCTCGAAGACCCAAGGCGACAGCGCGTGCCGCGTGCCGAGCACGCTGTTCGTGAAGCGCACGCCGCCGCAGCTCCTCCTCGGCCTCAACGGCCAGTGGATCTATGGCTGCGCGGCGCCCGCCTTGGCGGGCAAGCCTTCCGTGCGCGTGGGCACGGCAGGCGCCACGGTCGCCCTCTTCCAGCTCGTGCCCCGCGAGCCCGTGCGCTTCGACGACGACTTCCCCGACCCCGTGCCCCACGCGGGCCGCTGGGCCGCCGTGCGCGGCCGCTGGGCGCTCAGTTCCCTCTCCTCGCCCGAGCACAGCGCCAATCCCGCCGAGCTTGCCGCGCTCTTCGACAACCTCGAGGACGCCGCCTCGCTCAACCGCACCCGTACCCGCCACGTGGGCGTGGGCGTGGTGCTCGGCGGCGCAACCCCACCCATCGTCGTTCGCATCGCCGCCGACTCGCCGGCCGAACGCGCCGGCATCCGCTACGGCGACCGCCTCCGCAAGGTGGACGGCGCCGAGGTGCAGAGCGTGGCCGCCGCCATGGCCGCCATGACCGGCGAGGAAGGCCAGAAGCTCACCGTGACCGTCGAACGCGAGGGGAAACAACTCGACAAGGAGCTGCGCCGCGAGATGGTGCTCTGGGGCCGCAGCCGCCGCCAGGTGGTCATCGACCCCTACGTGCCGGACGATGC
>JADHXT010000160.1 GCA_016782825.1 Candidatus Brocadiia bacterium
CGGCCTGCCCGCACTCGCCCTCCCGCCCGCCCAGCCGCTCGGGCGGGACGACCACACGCTGCTCTATCTGCCCTTCGATGAGCAGGCGACCCCGGATGGCTTTTTCGTGACCGGCGAAGTCGGCCTCTCGGACGCCGGCGCCGGGCGGTTCGGCCAGTCCCTCGTGCTCGGTCCGGGATCCTACGTCGCCGGTCCCAGGAGCAAGTACCTGGCGTCTCCAGAGGGCACTCTGGAGTTATGGGTGAGGCCGCAATGGCCCGGCAACGACGGCGCCGGTCACGCTTTCGTCAGCGTGCCGGGATGGAACGGGATGTGGCTCGGGAAGGACCAGTACGGGCACATCTCCTTCAGCTTCGCGGTCAATTGGGGCACGGTGGCCCGGGCCTGGGCCGATGGCTACGCGAACGCTTGGCAACCGGGGGTCTGGCGCCACGTCGCGGCCTGTTGGGACGAGTCCTTGATGCAGGTGTTCGTCGATGGGAAGCTCGTGGCATGCACCCAGAGCTTCACCCTCCCCCCGATGTTGGGGCCTGAGCTGAAGCTGGGTGACGCGATGATGGAGTTGGACGACTTGCGGATCTCCGACGTGGTCCGATACCGCCTCCCCGTTCCGCAGCCTGCCGCGCCCGGCTCACGCGGCGGCACGCTCCCGCGCAGCGATTGAGCCACACTCATCATTGGGGCCAACTGAGTCGCGGGCGCAAGGCTCCCAGCCCCGCAGGTCAGGGCCCCGCGAGATGCAGGCCCTGGGCGCCAATGTCGTCCGGGTGCATCTGCAGTTCGACAGGTTCATGGGCACCCCTGAGTCACCGGACTCCGCAGCCCTTCGCCGGCTGGCCATACTCATCGAACTGACGGAGGGGACCGGCCTCCGTCTGGACCTGACGGGTCTGCGTTGCTATCACAAAGCTGACGTGCCGGGCTGGCGCGACAAGCTCCGAGAGGGCGAGCGTTCGCCAAAACGCCTGTCCTCGACCTCAAGAGCGGATAGAGCAGTCAGGCGAACCGAGGCCGGCAAAGCGCACGCCTGCGGGGCTGCTTGACAGGAAGTGGCTCGATGATTACTGCCTCAATGGCGGTCGAGGGTGCGTGCGCAAGAAGCGTTTCGAGCGCCGTCAGCAGCCGCGGTGACGGACAGCCTGGACCAGCGACCTGGCACTGTCGAGCGCGATGACCAGACAATGCTGGGCATCTTCCAGCACCCGCCGGCCCGACACCATCCTCTCCACGCCCGCGAGGCCGGCGGTTGTCCGGGGCTCAAGGGTTGGCGCTTCCGAGCAGGTACAGAGTCGCACGACCTGCGCATCATGGCATGTGGCCGAGGCCGATGCCAGAGAGATGTTCCGCTCCAATTCCATTTCGGGCGGACAGTGGAGGTGGCCTCCCCCCAAATGGCAGTGCCACCTGCAGCCCCATAGATTCGGCCCGCGTTCTTCACCCGGTCTTGGTACCACGTGGAGTGTGATTTCTCAGCCAGCCCGGGCCATGGCAGGCCGGTGAGGGCCAGAGGAAGAAACGGTCGGGAGAGCTCCTGCCGGGAGCTACCGAAACAGGATGGGGGCATTAGGAGGCATGCTGTTGCTGCCACTTACAGCCTGTTTGCTCTCACCGAGCGCTCATGCAGCCAGAGCAAGACAAGAGCTGTCCCTCGACGGGGCGTGGGAGATAGTGTTCGACCACGAGACCCAGGGGCGTGGACTCGGGTGGGCCAGAACGGAGACGTTCCCGCACGATCTGGCGAGAGAGATTAGTGTCCCGAGTTGCTGGGAGTTGACCGAGAAGGACTATGAAGGCGTGGCCTTCTACCATCGCACGTTCAATACGCCGGCCGAGTGGGATCGGAAGGTCATCCGGCTTCACTTCGATGCGGTGAACTTCCTCTCTGAGGTCTGGCTGAACGACACGGCTGTTGGCACCCACGAGGGCGGTTTCGGGCCATTCGAGTTCCGCGTCGACGACCTGCTGGAGCCTGGCGGCGAGAACACCCTCACCCTGCGTGTGGCCGGGCCGATTCTGCTACAGGACAAGGAGACCGAGGGCGTTGGACGGATGGAGACTCCGCAGTGGCGAGGGGCTATCACCGGAGGCATCTGGCAGCCGGTCAGGCTTATCGCGACCGGCGCGGTCTACGTAAGGGACGTCTTCATTGAGCCCAAGATCGCCGACAACACCGCCACGTTCCACGTGGAGCTGGCCCACACGGGAGACCACCCCACGACGGCCCGCGTTGAGATAGCCATTGGCTCCGCCGACGCGCGCGTCGCAAGCATCAGTGAGCCGATCGACCTGCAGCCGGGAGCGAACCGGCAAAGCCATGCGCTGAGCATCCCAGACGCTGGGTACTGGTCACCGGACGATCCCCACCTGTACCGCGCCGAAGTCAACGTGACGTGCGGCGACACCACTTCCGACCAGTGGACCGCGCGATTCGGGATGCGTGAGTTCACCATTCGCGACAAGCGATTCACTCTCAACGGCGCCCCCATGTACCTGAAGGCCACCTTCTTCGAGGGGCTGTATCCCGTGGGACTGGCCTACCCCGACAGCCGCGAGATGGCCGTCCGCGAGATCCAGTTGGCGAAGAACGCCGGTTTCAACATGATCCGGCCCTGGCGCAAGCCGCCGCCGCCGATGTGGCTCGATCTCTGTGACGAGATGGGCATGCTGACAGTGGGCAGCCTGGCCGTGGAGTGCATGGACTTCCCCGTGGAATCCGCACGCTTGCCGGGCTGGGTCGAGAATGAGGTGCGGGAGAGCATCCTGCGCGACCGAAACCGGACCTGCGTGGTGCAGTGGGAGCTCTTCAACGAACTGAAACGGCCGGTGCTCATCCGGATGCTTGGCCCCATGTCCATCCTTGCCCGCGAGCTGGATCCCACGCGCCTGATCCTGGACGAATCGGGCGGGTGGGCTCAGGGAGCGAACAGCTATCTGCCCTACGAATCCGAACCCACCAAATTCAACGATGTCCACGCCTACCCCGGGCCGCAGATCAACGAGGCGACCTACGACAAGTTGCTGCATACCGGCGGCAAGACCCATGAGGAGATGCGGGCAATGGGATTGCGGGGCCGATTGCCCGGCAAGAACGTGGTCCCGGAGCTGATGACTCTCTTCTCCGAGTTGGGCTACGGCAGCCTGCCCGATCTGGAGGCGAGCAACCAGCGCTTTGCCGAAGTCGGCAATCCCATCGCGCCGCCCACAATCTACCATCGCCGCCTCGCCGATCAGCACACGCAGGCGTTGAGGGAGAGCGGCGTCGACACCGTCTACCCCAGCGTGAAGTCCTTCTGCCTGGCTCAGCAGCAGATTCACGGTCTGGCGAACAAGCGCATGATCGAGGCCGTCCGCTGCAACCCCGACGTCAAGGGCTACTGCGTTCACGCCCTGACGGGGGGCGATTGGGTCATCGGCGCTGGGCTGCTCGACCTGTTCCGCAACCCCAAGACCTACGCCTACGAGGGCACGAAGGCTGCCAACCAACCGCGCATCCTCCCGATCCGCGTTCGTCCACGCAATGTCTACGCCGAGGACGGCGCCACCATCGAGATCACGGGTGTAAACGAAGGGGATGTCGTCAGCGGGGACTTGAAGGTGGATGTGGTTGCGGAGAGCGGCGCCGTCGTGTTCACGAAGACGGTCCAGATCGATCTGGCCTCAGGCATCGCACCGCTGTTCAGCGAGAAACTCGACACCAAGGCGCTTGAGGGCACCCACACGGTGAGGGCCGAGATCGTCGACGGCGATGGCACCCGGGTCGCCGAGAACGAGTACGAATTCGACGCCTTCACGGCCGAGCAACTGGCCGTTCCTGAAGAACGCATTGCGGTGCTCGACCCGGGCAACGCGCTGAAGCCCTTCCTGGAGACGACGGGGATCGCCTTCGAGGAATTCAGCACCGCGACGGATCGCTCGCTTCCCGTGTTCGTCTCACGGACTGAGGCGAATACGCCGGAAGAGAGAGACGCCTTCGCAGCACTCGAGGAGTTCATCAAGGCGGGAGGCACAGCGGTATACCTCCATGCTGCCGGGCGACAGACCCCGTGGGGCAACCCGCAAGACGCCTCGCGGTTGCTCCCCACCGACCTGCGTGTGAAGCAGGCGGTCGGCTTGTGGACCGGCATCTCGCACGTTGTGCGCGATCATCCCGTGTTTGACGGTCTACCCGTAGACTGCATGATGGGTCCTGTCTACGAGAACGTCTGGGCTGAAGGCACGCTGCTGGACGTGGATGGCGAGACCATCGTCGGCGTCATCGGCTATGACTACTGCCCCGACTTCGGCCTCGAGAAGCGCCACTACTACGGCCCAGGCGATACATGGTGGGGGAGCGATCTGGCCATCGTGCCCATCGGCGAGGGGCGATGTATCGTCTCGCAACTTCGCCTGGTCGAGAACCTCGGCAGTGATCCCGTTGCCGACAAGATTCTCTACAACCTCATCGACGCCGCCTCCGGCCACTGACCCGGAGCGCGGCATGGGCGATGGGTAACTCGCGGAAGGGGGAAGAGGCAGATGCGGGCGTCGGGCACCGGAATGCTGCTGCTGGCCGCGCTACTGGGCGCCCACTCAGCGCCTGGAGTCGCGCAGGATGAGGCGCGCCAGGGCGAGCGGCTTCGCGCCATCCTGGGCGACTACCATCGTCTGCCCATTGAGAATCCGTGGCATGAGGGCACGATCTCCATCAGGGACGGACCGCAGAGGCTCCTTCTGCAGTGGACGAACAAGGCCGGGGTCTCGTGGGACCTCACACCCGACCTCGAGAAGGGCGTTCTTCTCACCGGGGCGAGCAACCCTTACTACGAGACCGGCGCGCGGGAGTTCGAGTTAGATGTACGGGACGGCGAAGTCGTCGGCTTCTGGTTCAACAACGAGCACTACGTTCGGGAGGGCGCGGAAGTGGTACACCAACTCGCGGACGGACTGCACACGTATATCATCGCCTCGCTCCAGGAAGCGCCGGCGGAGTTTGGCTACGGAGTGAGCTTCTACACTCGCGTCTGGCCGCTGCTGGAGGCCCCGCTGGCGGGTTTCCAGATCGGGCTGCCGTCGACATGGATCATCCCCGAGAATCGCACGTTCATGGAGCCGCTCTGCCCTCCCGGTACGGTCGCCAGGGACAACTGGGACGAGCGCGGCCCGTACTACCGGGACGTATTCCAGACGATTGAGGGAGGACCGGGCTTCTGGGTCTCCACGCAGTTCCCCTCCGCCATCCCCAAGTACCGCATCAATGGAGTACCGAGCGGCTACAACTTCCAGGTCTCCTCACCCGGTGGGTGGGGCTTCGGCGACATCGCGCCAATGAGCGACGATCAGGTTGGGATCGCTCAGCTCAGCAACCGGGTCGTCATCCCTCCCGACGGCCTCACCTTCACCGGCCCGCTCGACGACACGTTCCTCGGGTATGCGTGGATGGCGCTGCCCCTGACACGGCCCAAGCCCACCCTCGTAGGCCCGACCGGCGACCAGAGCTGGACGCTCTTCCTGGCCACGAACACATTCCACGGCCCGGTGGCGTTCTTCGTGCCGGAGACCTGGAGCCGTCTGTCGCGCACCTATCCAACCATCGACGGGCGGGGCCTCGATTCCCGGCCCGGCGTGATGGGGGGAGGAGGGATGGAGGTCGCGGCCGTGCCGCAGTTCAGAGCCAAGGACGCGGAAGGGCGTACCTACTCGAGGATCCCCAGGCTGGTCTTCCCCGTCGACGACGACGGACGGACGATCCTCCTTCAGGACGTGACCCTCTACTCCAAGGAGACCTTGCACCAGAGCGTGGCGTCCTGGGTTGACGGCGGCGACATCCCCAAGGGCACCATCGGCGAGACTGGTGCGTACCACCCGCCGCTTACGACCGGGCCGCCCACCTATCGCCAGGCGGGCCAGCCGATCTCCGGCGTCGAACGTGTCGTCGAGCCGGAGATATTGGTCGATGGAGACTCCCAGGCGTTCGCCCTCCGCTGGGTGGACCCAAAGGACCAGGGCGTGTTCCCCGAGTACTTCCGTGAGGGGGATGATGCGATGGTGCCTGTGTCGGCGGCGGATGTGCCGGCGGAGACCGATCTCGCCTCGCAACGCTTCCGGCCGGCGGCCAACGATGGGAGGTCTTACTCGTCCCCCGACGCTCCGGGCACTCGGTGGACCACGCCCGGCCCCGCACGGGGACCGTTCACGGCAGTCTTGGAGGATGGCTCTGAGATAACGTACTCGTGGTATCGCTTCGCCGACCAGCCGTCGCTGCAGACACAAGGGTGGACCCAGGAGGAGAAGGAGCGGGTTCAGGCGCTGGTGGAAGCGATGCACAGGGACTGGCCGGCCGACAGGCATTGCCTACCTCCACCCACTCACGGGTCCTTGGTGGAGATCGACGGGGCTCTATTGCTCACCCCTCCCGAGGGCCTGGAGGTCGGCTACGTGCCGATCGTGACGTCACAGCGTGGGGAAACCGAGGAGTAGACGCGCGCCGTCACTCCCACGCCTTGACACCAGACCTCTCTGGTGGGATGCTCTCTGCATGAATTCACGCGCGCCGGTAATCGGGGGGATGGTGCTGCTGACCGCCTGTGCGACGGGGCAGGAACGCCAGTACGACTTCGACGGCCGGATCTCGCTGGAAGTGCTCGAGAACTACCTCTCCCGTTCGATCGAGTTCCTCGGCGTCTGCTGCGAGGGCTCGAGTGGCGCCGCGCCTCACTTGGCAGACAACCTGCGCCTCATCCGCGAGACGGGCGCCATGTTCATCGGCCGGGCCGCCTACGCCTGGGACTGCCCCGCCGACGATGAGGAGCACTTCCGCATCGCGGCCGAGAACGCCGCCCGGATCCACGCCATCGACCCCCGCATCGTGCTGCAAGCCTGCGTTTTCGAGACCACCTACTCGGCCAACGCGCCGGAAGTCGCCGACCGCGACCCGCGGCAATCCGGCGTGGAGAACATCCCCGTTCCGGCGTGGGTCTTCGAGGAGTTCGGCCTGCCGGTCGAGAGCCGCAACTTCAGCTACGAGGCGATGCTCTATCCCGACGGTAGCCTCCGCAATCTCTGGGTGCCCGGCGGCTCGGTCCCGGACATCTCCCAGCTTGAGACCCGCCTCTGGTTCTTCTACCGCTGCGCGCGCTACATCGACGCCGGCTATGAGTCGATTCACTTCGGCCAGACCCAGCTCATGGGCCGAAACGACCCCGGCTTCGCCCACTGGAAGGACGTCCTCGACCGCGTCCGCCGCTATGCAAGCGCCCACGCCCGGCGACACTACGTCCTCTGCGATGCCCACTTCGACATGACGCGCGAGAACCCCGGCGTTCTCGTGGACGGCAAGCTGCTCTGGGATTTCCTGGGTTTCCCGCTGCGACCCGTCGAGACGGGTGAGCCACTGGGCGCTGAGCTCCGTCTCGGTCACGGCGACACGATGTACGGGCGTGCGCCGGGCGGCCGACACCCGAGCGGGTGGGAGTGCGACGTGATCCCTCAGCTCTACGAGTTCGACAACTGCCTCAGCGGCCTCAGCGCTGGCGGCGGCATCTTCGTCTGGGGCGCCGATGAGTCGACATGGTTCGCCAACCTCCCGCCCGCGCGCCGCGATGAGGTCCTGCGCGACTTCCACGCCTGGATCTGGGAGAACGGCCCTCGCGGCCATCTTGAGATGCCCGGCCGCCGCCCCGCACGCGTGCCCGTCGGCGCGCCCAGTACTTGGATGTACGTTGCCAATGCCCCAAGCGAAGCCTGCC
>JADHXT010000161.1 GCA_016782825.1 Candidatus Brocadiia bacterium
ATCAGCTCGCGGAGCTGCCGCGCCCGGGCGAGCACCACGGGCACGTAGGGCGCAAAGGCCGCCCCGACGGCCGCCTGGCACACGAGCCATCGCGGCAGCAGCCTGCGCCCGCGCTCGCGCCACGCCACCAGGAAGAAGGCTCCTTGGGCCACGATGGCGAACAGGGTGTAGTAGAAGGTGTAGAGAGCCGCGGTGTTGGCCACGGCGAGGCCGAGCCACAGCGGCCACGCCCTCCCCTTCCCTCGCTTGAGCAGCAGCACGAGGAACCACCACGCGAGGGTGACCCACAGCGTGGCCAGTGCGTAGTGGCGTGCCTCCTGGGCGAAATACACCTGGAAGGCCGACACGGCCAGCACGCCCGCGGCCACCAGAGCAGCGCCGATGCCGAGCAGGCGGCGGGCGAGGTCGAAGAAGACGACGAGGGTCAGCGTGCTGGCCAGTGCGGAGAAGGCGCGGGCGCGGGCCTCGCATGAGGAACCGCCCATCCACAGGTGCAGGAGAGCGTAGTAGAGCGGCGGATGCGCGTCGCGGGCGCGCACGGCGGCGAGCGTCTCGCCCAGCGGCCGGTCCACGTAGAAGAGCGTCTGGGCTTCATCGAGCCACAGCGACTTGGCGCCGAGGCGGTAGAAGCGCAGCCCCACGCCGAGGGCGAGGAGGGCGATGGCGAGAGCGGCCAGCGCGATCGGGCGGCGTGAGGTGGAGGCGGCGTTCATCGCGTGGGGCAGCCAAAGGGGGCGAGGGACCGCCTACCAGCCCTTGAAGAGCTTCCGGAACTCGTCGTAGACACGCTTGACAGGGGCGATGGTCTGGCCGGTCACGGGCTTGTCGAGAGTGCCGCCCACGTCGATCTCCACGAGGCTGCCTGCGATGATCCGCGGCAGGGCGAGGATGGAGCCCGTCTTGGGCGTCACAAACTTGAGGCTCAGGGTCTGGTCGTAGCCCACGGTGCCCGAGCCGGTCATGAGCCAGCCTTCGCGGCCGAGCGCGATGCGACTCACCACGAGCCTCTCGCGGCCGACGTCGAACCGTATCTCGCCTTTGCTGATGGAGCGCTCGGGGAGCTGGAAGCTGAGGAAGTCGAACACCGCCGCCGTCACGGGCAGGCTGCCTAGCTCGCCGTGCTCCACCCGCGCCGTGCCGCTGCCGACGAGGTCGCCCGTCTCGGGCGTGGCCGGCGGAAGGTCGAGGCTGAGCGCGAAGGCCCCGCTCACCTTGCCCTTGTAGCCGAGGCCGCTGCCGCAGAACTCCTTGAAGTCCACGTCGGCGAGGCGGAGCGACACGCTGGTGACGCGGCCGGTGGCGAGGTCGATCTCGGCCTTCGGCACGGTGAGGCGTCCCCCATAGAGGGCGCCCTGGAGGCCGCTGAGGCTCAGGCGGGAGCGGCTGGCGCCGTCTTCGTCTTTCTCCGCGGCGTAGGCGAACTGGCCCTGGAGGCCGGTGGCGGTGAGCTTGCGGGCGACGAGCTTGCGCAGGGCGAGGCTGCCGGCGAAGGCGTGCTGGCCTTTGGCGCTCACGGTGGCCTTCTCGATGCGCAGGTCGCCATCGAGCTCCTGTACGGGATGGCCGCGCTTGAACGAGCAGCGGCGGAGGCCCACGGTGCCCGCGAAGGTGGCGTCACGTGCGCCCTTGCCATCGAGCGCGACGGTCACGTCGAGGTCGGCGGTGCCGGCCAGCTCGATGTCGCGGAGCGCCGCGGCCACCCCCTTGGGCAGCACGTCGAGGAGCTTGGGCTGGATCGCCACGTTCTGCGCTCGCACGTGGAGCCGCGTGGAGCCCGTGCCGTCGGTGGCCACACGGCCATCGAGGCGCACCTGCTCGGAGAGGGGGCTGCGACCGGCCACGTCGGTGAGGGTGGCCACGCCATTCTCGAACTCGATGCGGCCGCGCAGGCCGGTGAGGGGGGTGGGCAGCGCGGCGGAGGTGGCCCCCACATCGTCGAGGACGGCGCGGAGGCTGGTGAGCTTGAGGCCGTCGCGGCGGAGGTCGCCGTCGAGGACCAGCTCCACGTCGGCGGCGCCGCTGGGGTGGAAGCTGTCCCACGTGGGCTGCCACTCCTTGGGCAGTGCCTTGCGGAGTTCGTCGTCGAGGAGGAGCTTGCGGGCGCTGGCTTCGAGATGGAGCACGGACGAGTCGTCTCCGCCTGTCACCTTGCCGGTGACGAGAAGCGTGTTGCCGCGCACCTTGCCCTGCACGCCGCTGATGGTGGCGTTGCCCTGGTGGTCGAAGGTCACCTTGCCGCGGGCGATCTCGGTACACGGCAAGGGGAACTTGCGGCACGTGATGGCCAGGTTGCGGGGCTCGATGCTCACGCGCTGCTGCGGCGTGGCAGGGTGCTTGGGGTCGGTGTGGGTGGGGTCGGAGACCAGCTGGTATTCCACGTCGGCCTCGCCCCGGGGCTGTAGCTCGTCCCACACGGTGCGCCACGCGACGGGGAGGGCGGCTTTGAGCGTGTCGTTGAAGGCCAGGCTGCCGGCCTTGAGGATGAAGCGCAGGCCGCCCTCGGCGCCGGGGACGTATTCGCCCTCGATGGCCTCCACCACGGCCTTGCCGATGCGGCCTTTCATGCCGGTGAAGATGGCATGGCCGTCGCCGTCGATGTAGATGCGCCCGAGCAGCCCCTCGATGCGCACGGGGAAGCGCGCGTGCTGGATGGAGCACTGGCGAAGGCACTGCACCTCGATGCTCTGGCGCGAGACGCCGGCGGCGGGGTCTTCGTTGAGCTTCCAGACGAAGGACACCACGCCGCGGGGGTCGAGCTGGTCGTGCACGGTGGCCCAGCTCTTGGCCAGGAGGGCGCGCACGGGCGGGCCGAGCTCCACCTCGGGCGCCAGCACGGTGATGTCGCTCACGGGGCCTTCGGGGCCGGCGCGCACGCTGCCGAGGAACTTCAGCGGCACCTCGCCGAGGCGGCCGGTCAGGTCGTGGAGGGTCACGCGGCCCTTCTCGTCGATGCGGATTTCGCCGCGCACGTTGTCGATCGGGTGGGGGAACTTCACGTGGCGGAACGACACGCCCTCGGGGCGGATGGCGATGCGGTATTGCGGCACGTGGGGGGGCTTGGTGGGGCCGGTGATCTGCACCTCGACGCTGGCCGTGCCGGTGGGGCGAAACTGGTCGTAGATCTTCCGCCATCGCTCGTGCAGGGCGCTGTGAAGTACCTTGTCGAGGGGCACCTGGGTCGCGTGGATGGTGATGTTCACCACGCCGTCGTCGGTGCCTTCGCCGGTGATTTGCACGCGGGCGTTGCCATGGCGGCCGGCGAGCTCGCGGATCTGTGTGACGCCGGGCACGTGGTCGCCGGTGGCGCTTTTCTTGCCGCTGCCGCGCCAGGTGAACACGCCGCTCAGGTCGGTGAGGGGATAGGGGAAGCCCTGGTGGGTGGCTTTGCCGTCGCGCAGGCGCAGGGTGACGGCGGCCTCGAACTGGCGCTCGATGCGGTGCCACACGGAGTGGCTCTGCACGTCCATCGTGCCGCCCTGCACGCCGCACCGCTTCCACAGGCGCTGGAGCGGCGGGCTGGCGGCGGCGAAGAGCTCCTGGTCGAGGGCGCGGCCATAGGCGCTGAAGTCGAACTCCACCTTGTCGCGGGTGGTGGCGCCGTCGAGGGTGATGGTGGCGCCGCCGGCGCGGCCCTGGATCTTGCGGTAGTAGACGTTGGTGCCGTCGAACTCCACCTGGCCGCGCAGGTCGCGGATGGGGACGGGGAAGTTCTTCCACTGGGCCGTGCAGTCGAGCAGCTCGGCGGTGGCGGCGAGGTCCCACTGCGGGGCTTCCTGGCCCCAGGCCATGAAGAGCTTGAGCTTGAGGGTGACGGCGCCCTGGAAGTGGTAGCGGTCGAGTGCGGCCAGGGCCTTGGGTGGGAGCAGCTCGCGCAGGCGCGGGCCGATCGCGATGCGGCTGGCCACCACCAGGGCGTCGAAGCGTTCGGCCTGGAGGTCGATGGTGCCCTTGATGGTGCATCGGCCCCACAGGTCGCTCTCCGCCTCGCCGTCGACGGCAAAGCCGTTGGCCAGACGCAGGTCGCGGCGGAGGGCCACGTTGAGCGAGTGCACCTCGTGTGCCCGCACGCTGATGGGCAGTTGGCCTTTGCTGATCTGGTGGAGCACGCCCTCGCCCACGTGGATGCGGCCGCCGCGGAGGAAGATGCGCTCGATGGCCGGCTGGGGCGGCTTCTTGCGGGCGCCGCGCTGGCCCTGCACGTCGGCCGGCCGCAGGAACAGCTCGGGCTCGTCCACCACCAGCTCGACGATGCTCACCTTGCCGCGCAGGAGCGACGCCAGGTCGCAGTGCATCTTCAGCGCCTTGGCTCGCAGCAGGGCCTCGCCGCCCAGCTTGGCCGCGCGGTCCAGCCCGATGTCCTCGAGGCGGAAGCCGGCGGGGAACTCGTAGCGCGCCCGGCCCAACGCCACCTTGCCCGGCCAGTGCTGCCGCAGCACGGCCTGCGTGCGCAGCCGGAACTGCTCCGGCGAGAGGAACAGGCGCAGGATGATGCACGCGTGGAGCACCACGATGCCCACCAGGCACAGCGCCACCAGCCAGTGGCGCCGCGAGCGCAGGTTGTGTGTGTGTCTAGCTGCCATCCACGCTCCGTGGACGAGAAGGCTGACCACGCCCACGCGCGCACACGCCGTGGGCCGCCAGGGCTACCAGCAGGGGCATCACCGGCATACGGTAGCGGATGGATCCCACAAACACCGTATGTAGCAGTGCATAATACACCACGGGGAGCAGGAGAATCAAGGCCACCTCGCCGCGGCGCCCCGCGCGCCACACGCCGAGCGCCGCGCCCAGCATCACCAGCACGTAGGGCACGCCCAGGCCGATGGCCAGCAGCGGCGAGCGAAACTCCCGGGCGTTGGGCACCACGTTCCAGGTGCGGGCGAACTTCACCAGCCCCAGCCACAGGGCGCGGCCCGGGTGCTCCCGCGCGTAGCGCACGGCGAGGGCGCGCAGTTGCCGGTCGCGCTCCACTTCGTCCAACTCGGGCGGATGGGGCACCTCGGTGACCACGATGAGCATGGGGCCGCCATCGGCCTTGGGGTTGAGCGCCTCGTAAAGCGACGCGCCGGCGCGCGACGTGGTGACCACCACGTGGCCGCTGCTCGCGATCTGGTTGCGCGCCACCCACGGCACCAGCGTCGCCGCCACGGCCAGCAGCAGGCACGCGGCCGCGGCCAGCGTGCACACCCGCGGACGAAGCGCCACCCACGCCACCGCCAGCACGAGCACGCCCGGCAGGAACGACGCGCGCACCAGCGTGGCCAGGCCGAAGAGCAGCCCCGCCCACGCCGCCGGCGCCGCCCTGCCCCGCCGCACGGCGCGGAGCAGACACGCCAGCCCGCCCAACAGCAGCAAGGCGAAGAGCGTTTCGGTGAGCACCAGCCCCGTGTAGAGGATGAACGTGGGATACACAGCGGCGATGACGGCCACCCACACCGCCTCGCGCCGCCCGAACAGCTCGCGCGCCAGCCACGCCGCCACGGCCACCGTCCCCGTGGCCAGCACTGCCTGCACGAGCCGCACCGCCAGCAGACGCGGCCCGAAGAGCCACTGCACGGCAGCCAGGAAGAAGGCGTAGCCCGGCATCCGGCCCAGCCGGCACCCGTCGCTCACGATGGGGCCGCGACCGGCGAGGATGTGGCCGGCCATGCGCAGGTAGTCCGCCGAGTCGCCGAACAGCGGCTGCTGCCCCGGCGACGGCACGCGCTGGCCGCCGATGGTCAGGCTCGGCAGTGCATCGAAGGCCACCACGAAGCCCACGCGCAGCACCAGGGCGCCCAGGAGCGCGGCGAGGAGCCAGCGACGGCTTGCCGTGGGTGCGGGGCGGGTGTCGATCGCAGGCCCTCCGGCGGGGGGTCAGGTGGTGTGGTAGATGCGACGCACGCGGCTGCCGATGGCGCAGGTGATCTCGTAGGGGATGGTGTCGCGGAGCGCGGCCAGCTCCTCGGCGCGCACGCAGGCCTCGCCGTCGCGGCCGATGAGGGTGGCCACGTCGCCGAGCGCGACGCCGGGGATGTGGCCCACGTCCACCGTCGTGTAGTCCATGGACACGCGGCCCACCACGGGCGCCCGCTGGCCGCGGAGGACCACCTCGGCCTGGTTCGAGTGGGCGCGCAGGTAGCCGTCGTGGTAGCCGACGGGCAGGGTGGCCAGCACGGTGTCGCGCGCCGAGGCGTAGGTGTGGCCGTAGCCCACGGGGGTGCCGGCGGCCAGCGGGCGGAGGCACGCGACGCGGGTGCGCCAGGCGAGGACGGGCCGCCAGTCGGCGGCGCCGTCGAGCGACGGGTCGCAGGCCATTCCGTAGAGCAGGATGCCGGCCCGCACGAGGGTGTGGTGCGACTCGGGCAGACGGAGGATGGCCGCGGAGTTGGCCAGGTGGCACAGCCGCGGCTCGAGGCCGGCGGCGCGGGCGTCGGCCACCACGCGGGCGAAGGCGGCGGTCTGCTCCCGGGCACAGGCGGGGTCGGGGGCGTCGGCGTTGGCGAAGTGGGTGGCGATGCCTTCAAGCTCCACCCACTCGCAGTCGGCCAGGCGGCGGAACAGCGCGCGGGCGTCGTCCGGCGTGACGCCGGCACGCTGCATGCCCAGGTCGGCCATGACGTGGACGCGCACGCGGCGCTGCTGGCGGCAGGCTTCGGCGGCGAGGACTTCGAGCATCGATGGTGGCGACACGCAGGCCGCCAAGTCGTGGGCCACGATGGCCTCGGCCTCCCACGCGAAGGAGGCGCCGATGATGATGACCGGGGCGGCGATGCCCGCCTGGCGGAGTTCCACGCCCTCATCGGCATTGGCCACCACGAGGGCCGTGGCTCCGGCGTCCACGGCGGCCCGCGCCACGGGCACAGCGCCGTGGCCGTAGGCGTTGGCCTTGACCACGGCGGCCACGGCCACGCCAGGCCCCATGAGGCTCTGGGCGAGGCGGACGTTGTGCTGGAGGTTGGCCAGGCTCACGTCGGCCCACGAGCGATGCTGGGGCACGAGGGCGCTGCCGCTGGGCAGGCAGGCAGGGTCGGGCCGGGCATCGTCGGTCTCGCTGGCCATCACTGGGGCGTCTTTCCGTGTCGCCGTTCCCACACGTCCTCGGCCTCGGGACGGCGCAGGTAGAGCGGAGCCAGGGCGTGGAGTTCGTGACGCTGCCCCTGGGCGAAGCGCTCGGCGGCCAGACGGGCCACCACGGGAGCGTGGGGCACCCAGGCGTCGGCGGGGGCCAGGTTGAGGCCGTCGCCGGTCAGGGACTCGGCGTGCACGCGGATGCCGTTGCCCAACACGGTGCACGGGCTCGGCAGCTCGAGCGCCTGGGGCCGAACCACCTGGTACGGCATCTGGGGCTCGAGGGTGCCGCCGACGCGCCGGAAGAGGCAGGCGTAGACGTCGCCGCGCTTGGCGTCGAGGATCACGGCCACGCGCTCGGCCTCGGGCGGGGCGTTCTGAGCGATCACGTCGAGGCTGGGCACGCCGAGGATGGGCTTGCCCAACACGTGGGCCGCGGTGCGGGCGGCGGTGATACCGATACGGAGGCCTGTGAAGGAGCCAGGCCCCTGGCTCACGGCCACCAGCCCAATGTCGGTGGGGGCCAGGCCGGCGTCGTCGTGGATGGCCTCCAGGGCGGCGAACAGGTGGGCGCCGTGTCGCCACGTCTGCGTGACGACACGCTCGGCGAGGGTGCGGCCCTCGCGCCAGAGCGCCACGCTGCCCTGCCG
>JADHXT010000162.1 GCA_016782825.1 Candidatus Brocadiia bacterium
ATTGATTCGGAGCCATTTGACCTCTCCCGGCTCGACCCCGTCCATGCCCCGGTACACATTCTCCACAATGCACAGGGCCTGGTTGCTGGCCGCGTACCGGGGATCGCGGACAGGCTCCAAACGCGGCGGGACCTGCCGGGCGACCAGTGGCTGTGGATGCCAACAGGAGAGCTTGGCATCGGCGTGAACCAGACGGTGGACCCCCTCGGTATCTATCAGGTACAACGCGTAGGCATTGGCGACCTGCTTGTAATGATCGGAGGGATTGACCTTATGCGAGACCAGGAACTGCCGGTCGTTGATGGGATAGGGGTGCGTATAGAGGTGCCCTTTCCGGCCTTCGCGGTCATGCACGTACTTGCCGTTTGCCGCCAGGAAATGCCACCCGGGCTCCGACCGGCGCGCGATGAACACATGCGGCGTGATGTTGACCACCGGATACCGGCCATCCCCTCGGCCGTAGCCCGCCTCATTCGGGTCCGGCCCGCGCTCGCGCACCCCCATCCCGTAGTCCACCAGCAGGATCGGCCCCAGGCAGCCTCCCTGCGGGAAGTGGCACGTGCCCACGCACACGAAGCGAGTGTGGCTGCCGGGGAGCGGTTGAGGGTACATGTAGATGGTCGTGTCGTCGTCGGCCAGGCCATAGAGCTCCTGGGGCCTGCTCCCATCGGGGTTCATGGACCAGACGGTCTTGGCGACCCGGGCGCCCTTGTCCACGTACTCCCACCGGTGATACATGACGCGGCCGTCGTCCAGAACCACGGGACAGAACTCGCTGACGGGGCTCCGCGTAAGCTGCTCAACGTGGGCGCCGTCGCGGTCCATCCGGTGCAGAGTGGGAGCCACAAGGTGGGACGACCCTCCACACAGAACGGTGCATTCAGAACGGGTCGAGGAGAAGATGATGGCGGCCCGCGGCGGGCCGCTTGGCAGTTTGCCCGCTCCGGGCAAACGGCGAGCGACTGGCCGCCAGTCGCCGCCGTCCGGCAGATAGCAGGGGTGGATGTCGTCGGTGTGCCAGCCCCTTCTCCACCGCGCCACCTTCTCCGCCTCGTCCTTCGGTGGGAACGACACCTGGCGCAGGCCCGTGCCATCAGTGCGCACCTCCCAGATACGGAATCCAGAGCCGGGATCCTGGCGGAAATCAAAGACCACCTTCCTGGCATCAAACGACAGGCTGATCGCGCCGATGAAGCCCTTGCCGCCGGGCATGGCGGCAGCCGTGACCACGGGCCGCGCCGACCGCGTGCGAAGGTTGTAGACGTAGATGCCGTTCTCCGGCAGGAAGCGGTCGGGGCTGGTGCCGTTGTTGATGTCGGTGTAGTAGTGGTCCGAGGAATAGGGCTTGCGCTTGACGAAGACGATCTCCTCGAAGCCCAGCTCTGCCGGGCCGACAGGCGTCTGGGACAAGACCGGGCCGCTCGTGGCCGGTGCGGCCGGCCCCTCGCCGGCCATCGCGATCGTCGGCCAACCGGGCAAGGCTAGAGCCCAAGCCACCAGCAGGATCCTTGCTGCGGCATACATTGGAGATCTCCTCAGGCCTGAGTGTTCCGGCACAATACCAGCAACCAGAGTAGCCTCGCACGGTCGGGCAGTCAACTGCGTGGGCCTCCCGTGCACCCTCCCGTTGCTGGCAATGGTCTGGGAAGGTAAGATACCCGCGAACGGAGCTCCGCCTACCAGGAGATGATTCCATGCAAGCGAAGGTTCTGCGGGTCTGGGCGGCTTGCGGGTTCCTGGTCCTGGGCGCGGCGTGGGCTTCGGGAGCGGGAACGGCGCGCGTGGACCTGAGCAAGCCCTTCGAGGTGGACAAGGATACGATCGCCCTCTATCACCTGGACGACGTCGCCTCGGGCCAGGTGAAGGATGCCGTAGGCGAAGGGAGGGCGGGGAAGGTGGTGGAGGCGGCGGAAGCCGAAGGGAAGTTCGGCAAGGCCCTCGACGGCGACGGGACGAAGGGCTGGGTGGACTTCGCGTCCCTACCCAGGAGGGAGGGACTGACGGCGCTCACGGCGGAGTGCTGGGTGAGGTTTCGCGACCGCGCGGTGGCGGACATCGTCTGTCGCACCGGCCAGTTCATGATCCGCGTTCCAGGCAAGGTGCACGCGTACTTCTGGATAGATGGCGCCTGGCGGATCGTGGAAGGCGCCAAGGCGCTGCCGGTGGACCGCTGGACGCACCTGGCGATCACCTGGGACCAGGCCACCAGGATGGCCGGCATCTACGTGGACGGACAACTGGACGTGGCGCAGAAGCCGGAGGGGATCACCGACGCGAAGCTGGGCGGAGGCGTGGGGGGCATGCGGCTCGGCGGGCACACGTGGAAGCAGAACCCGAGGTTCCTGAACGGGCTGCTGGATGAGGTGCGCATCTCGTCGGTGGCACGGCAGTATCAGACGGCGGCCCCGGCGCGACAAGAGAAACCAGCGGAGACTGCCAAGCCGCCCGCTCCGGCTCGAGAGCACTTCCCGGCGGTGTCAGAGAAGCCGCTGAAGCCGTGGGCGACGAACACAGATCCCACAGATGTGGCGAAGTCGAAGGCGATCGAGATCACGGAGGGGACACAGAAGTACACGGTCGTGCAAGGCGGGACGATGGACGGGCGAAGCTGCCGGTCGCCGATGGGGTGTGGAATGGCACGGGAAGGGGCATTCTACCAGACCTGGGAGTCAAACCGGTCGGTGCGGATGCAAAACGTGGGCGAGACGGACGTGATTAACCCCTGGCTCTCCAACGGCCGGAACAACTTCAGGACCGTGAAGGAGATCGCGAGCTCGGCGCTGGCGCCGGGGATGACGGATGCCGACAGAGCGCTCGCGATCTGGGCCCAGCAGATCCAGTACCGCCACCACGCGCCTGGGGACAACAACGAACTGGGCGACCCGGTGAAGGTGTTCAACATCTACGGCTACAACACCTGCGGAAACGACTCGATCTGCATGGCGACGCTGTGGAAGGCGGTGGGGCTGAAGGCGGCGCCGGCGCGCGCTCTGGGCCACTGCATCTCGCAGGCGTTTCACGACAAGGCCTGGCACTTCTACGACGGCGACCTGCACAGCGTCTACCTGCTGAGGGACAACCAGACCGTGGCCAGCGAGCAAGACATCGTGCGGGACCACGACCTGGTCAAGCGCACCCACTCGCAGGGAATCCTCTTCCCCGACACTTGGTGGCACGGACAGGGCATGCCCGCGCTGTACTTCTACGTCGGCGAGGTGACGGGACAACGGTCGGGGAAGGCCGATACGACGATGAACATGGTCCTGCGCCCGGGCGAGGCGCTCGTGTGGCGGTGGGGGCAAGTGACGCCTCTGAAGTACCACGGCAAGCTCCAGACGATGCCCACCTATGTAGGGGTGCCCCACACCATCTGCAACGGACTGTGGGAATACCGCCCCGACCTAACAAAGGAGACGTGGCGCAGAGGGGCGACGGTCGAGAATGTCACATCGGGCCAGCAGGGCCTGACGGCGGAGAAAGGCAAGACGGGGACCATTGTGTGGACGATGAGCAGCCCGTACGTCTTTGTCGGAGGGCGGATCGAGGCGGAGGGCAAGGGGCTGAAGTTCCTCATCTGCCACGACGGCAAGGCGTGGCGGCCCGCCGGAGGCAATCTGGACAGGTTCTTCGCGATCGTAGGGCCTGCACATTACCGGTACCAGCTCAAGTGCCAACTCGAGGCGGGAGCGCAACTCAGCAAAGTGGCGATCATCAACGACCTCCAGATGGCGCCGATGGCGCTGCCGGAGATGGTCGTGGGCGAGAACGTCTTCACCTACAGCGATCAGACCCCCGGGGAGAGGAAGGTGAGGACCACGCACAACTGGGTGGAGCGGTCGACGTCGAAGCCGCCGCCGGCCCCGCCCGCGGCCCTGAACCCGCCGGACGGCGGAGAGAGCGACGGGACGGACACCGTGTTCCAGTGGACGGCGCCGAAGGCCACGGACGGGGGACGCATTGGCGACTACCAGTTCGAGCTGTCGCGGCGAGGGGACATGAAGCTCCCGCTCTCGATGGACTTCTACAAGCTGATCTCGCGGACGGCGGACGCGAGCGTCGTGAGGGACAAAGACGGCAACATCGCGAACGCCACGGTCAAGAGCCAATACACCCTGCCTCTGCCAGGCCTGTTGACGCCCGACCAGAAGTACCACTGGCACGTGCGCGCGATGAACGACAAGGGGGTCTGGGGCCCGTGGAGCAAGACGTGGAGCTTCACCGCACGAGGGGTGGCCTGTCCGGTGGAGGTGACTCCGGACTACGACGAGGCCAAAGGGGTGGGGACGCTCAAGTGGAAAGCCAACCCTGTGGGGAAGAGGCCGGCGAAGTACCGGGTCTACGGCAGCGATGAGAAGGGCTTCACGATCGGCGACCAGCGGTACCAAAGCACCGTAGGGGTGAGCAAGAAGGAGATGGCAGACTGGAACCCCTGGTTTCCTGCAAACTTCGTCGCCGAGACGGCGGCCACGGAACTGGTGGTGATGGGCTGCGACGTCGACCTCCCCGCAGCCAACAAGACCTACTACCGCGTGGTGGCGGTGGACGAGCAGGGCAAGCGCAGCGGGGCATCCGACTACGCGGCCGGCCCCAGGCCCATCATCTACAGCAGGCCGGTGCTGGCCGCCAAGGTCGGTACCAAGTACCGCTATCAGGTGCGCGCCAATCGGTCCCTCGGAGACCTCACCGCACGGATGAGGGGCAACAACCAGGTCAGCGGTTACTTCGACATCGAGAGGCCCAGGTTCGCGCTCAAACAGGGGCCGGCCTGGCTCAAGATCGACGCTGCCACGGGGGTGCTCTCCGGTACTCCGCGTGCGGCAGGTAGAGCGGAGGTAGCGGTCACCGCCACCATTGACCGCGAGGCGCGGAAGCTGGACGAGAAGGCGCTCGTCTGGGGCAGTGAGAAGATCCTCTCCACAGCCACCGAGCGGGTCGGCGTGGCAACCCAGAAGTTCGTCCTCGATGTTCGGTGAGGAGCGCTGCTGGAGATGCCATTGGTCCCCCGCTCAATGGCGGTTTAGCCTGGTGCCCTTCGACCGACATCGACTCAGGTTAGTGCCATTCTATGGTGTCCCCAGACTTACCCCACCTCGTGGCAAGGGGACTCTGGCCGCCGCCTATTCCGCAGGATTCTGTTGCTCCACAGCTCCGAGATCCGCAGCGGAACCTGCGTACCTGTCGCGATCGTAGTGATCGGTGGTGATGCCGCCCACGCGCCCACTGGCCGCGTCGCTAGCAGGGCTTCTCAGGGACGGCATGAATGTCTTTGTGTCCACGAGCCCTGCCTCGGCCCAGGTTTTCAGCACCAGGTTGTTGTCCACGGTCAAGCCCGTTTGCGGGCCTGCGCCCAGGTGATAGACGTAGTTGCAGATGGTCGCGCCGTTTGTCTTGCCGTCGACGACGACGTTCTCCCACTTGAAGTTGTAGAAGGTGCTCGCCTTCGTGCCGTCGAAGACTTTGGCCGGGTCGTACACATGGGAGCGGTAGGTGTGTGAGGCCAATCAGGGCTTGACGGTAGGCAGCCCGGAGAGCCATGCTCACGCACGCTGGCTCACGCCAGTCGGCCACCGCTACCAGGTGCCCCCTCCCCGCCTTTAGCCGTGGCCGTCATTATGTACTGGGGCACGGGCCGTGTGAACGCCCCTACTCTGGTCCTGAGGAGGGGATGCCGGAGCGGGCCTCCCTCCGCTCCGGCATGTGGTCTTCCCGCCTCGCTGCGGTGGCAATCACCCTGCCATCCGTTGGTGCGGTCGGCTCCTACTCCCTGGTGAACGTGATCGACGGCGGCTCCTGCTCCCAGGTCAGGCCTGCGGCGGTCACGTCGGTGACCGTGACCGTGTAGGTGCCCAAGGGGGCGTTCCTGAGCTTGAAGGTGACGGTGCCGTCTTCGCCTGTGGGCCCTGTCCTGCTGTCATAGCTGCTGCCCTGGAACTCGACGTCGATGGAGACCGAGGCGCCGACGACCGGCTGACCGAGGTCGTCCAGCAGCACGACGGTGATGTCGAGATCCTTGCCTTTCGGCCCGGCCGCCGCGTGGCTGATCTCGGTGACGAAGACCTCGGTGGGCTCCTGCGCCGGGCCGAGGGCGAAGTCGAGCGGAGTCGTCGCGCCGTCGGCCACCGCCGCCGGCTTCTGCTGCTGCGCATAGCCGCCGGCCGAGGCCGTCACGGTGCGATCACCCACGGGCACGCCATTGATCGTGTAGGTGCCGTCGCCGGCCATCGTGTCCGACTGCCCCGTGTCGGTCGTGACCGTCGCGCCCTCGACGGGTGAAGTGTCCGACGAGTCGGTCACGGTGCCCGCGATGGTGCCTGTGGCCTGCGAGCCGAGCCGGTCGTGGACGAAGACATCCGCGACGCCGTTGGTGTCATTCGGCACGAGGTTGGACGCGTACGATGGGAACGCGATGTAGCGGCCATCGGCGCTGATCGATGGCGTGCCGGAGCCTCCATTCGACTGCGAGCCGTCCGGCGCGCGGCTGATCTGGATCGTCTCGCCTGTGAGCCGGTCGTGGAGGAAGATGTCGTCCATAGCGCTCCCGCTGTCGGGCACCAGGTTGGTGGCCCAAGACTCGAAGACGACGAGCCGCCCGTCGTCACTGATGTCGGGATACCGCGACAGGTCGTTGGCGCGCGTGCCGTCGGAGGCGACGCTCACGAGGGTCGTCTCGCCCGTCTGCCGGTCGTGCACGAAGACGCGCTCTTTGGGGAACTTGATCTCCTTCCTCGACAGGGGGCACAGGTTGGTCGCCGTGCAACTGAACGCGACGTACCGTCCATCCGGGGTCATGCGGGCGCGTCCTCGTGACGCGCCGTTCGCCTGGGCGCCGTCGGACGCCACACTGACCCGCGTGGTCACACCCGTCTGGAGATCGCGGAGGAAGACGTCGGTCACGCCGTTTGTGTCGCCCTGCACCAGGTTCGTTGCGTCGGAGAGGAACCAGATGAACCGCCCGCCGGGGGTGATGCCGGCTTTGGTCGACCTGGCGTTGGCCATGCGCCCTTCCTTGACGACCTTGTCTGTCCACTTCACCGCCTTGTCGAGCCACTGCCCCGCCTGCTCGGCGTCGCCGAGCCGACGGTGCGCCATGGCGAGGAAGAACCAGGTGTAGGCCGGCGACGACTCGGGCGGCTTGGGGTCAGCCTCCTCCCAGATGGCGTTGGCCTTGTCAAGCCACTCGAGGGCTTCGGCGGCCCTGCCGGCGCGGTAGAGGGCCGCGCCGAGCGTCGTCACGTAGAAGGGGTTCTTGGGGTCGCTGCTCGCCGCGGCCTCGGCAAGCCGCACCAGCCGCGCCGGTTCGCTGACCGCGCCCGGCTCCAGGATGCATGTCCAGGCCACCCAGTGGGCCGACGTGATGTCCTTCCCATTCCCAAAGCGCGACAGCATGTACGAGCACTTTGCCGAGTATGCTACCGTATCGCCGCCTCGGAGGTCATTCAGGGCCGTGAGATAGTCGGTGGTCGCCATGGACCTCCAGACGTGGAAGGTCACGGCCCAGTTCTGGGTACTGGCGAGCGCCTGCCGGAGGCCGGCGTCATCGGGCTTCAGCTCGACGGCCTTCGACAGATCGCCGATGGCTTTACCACTTTCGTGGAGGTTCAAGTAGTAGTGGGCTCTGCGCCGCAAGAGCT
>JADHXT010000163.1 GCA_016782825.1 Candidatus Brocadiia bacterium
ACCTACAAGGCCGGCGGCATCGGCCTCGGCACGTGGAGCACCCAGGCGGAATACAAGGACGTCTCGGTCACTACACTCGACGGCCGGAAGCTCTACGGCGCCAGCAAGATGGAGCTGGCCGATGCGGCGCTCGATGCCCTTGGCGCCAGCGGCGCGGGCTTGCGGAAGGCGTTCGACGGTCTCCGCACGGCCGGCGCAAAGCCCGACGACCCGCGCTGGAACGCGCTCTACCAGCGGGTGGCCAAGCGACGCGACCTCGTCCGCGACGCCAAGGCGCAGCTTGCCGCGCTCGACTTCCCGGCGGCGCGGGCCTCGCTGCTGGAGCTTGCCGAGCGATGGCCCGAGGCGCGCGACAGGGCGCAGGCGCTGCTCGAGCGGCTCGCTGGCCACGAGAAGCAGGCGGCCGCCCTCGAGGCCGCGCTCGCCAAGGGCGCGCCGCTCGACGCGCGCGCCATCGAGGCCGCGCAGAGCTGCCTCCAGCAGGTGACCGACCTCCGCCGCAGCATGTACATCCCCCGCTGCCCGTCCATCGCCTTCCTCAAGCGCCAGGCCTTCGGCCGACACGGCACCAACGGCACCATGCACGCGCGCGTCCACGGCGTGGGCTCGGCCCTCTGCGTGCTCGACCCCCGCAGGCCCGACGCCGGCCCCAAGACCATCTTCGACGACCCCCAGGGCTTCATCTTCGACATGAGCCCGTCATACGACGCCACCAGGCTCGTCTTCGCCTACAAGAAAGACGTGCCCAAGCGCCAGGACTCCTTCCACATCTACGAGATCAACGTGGACGGCACGGGCCTGCGGCAGCTTACCCAGGGCCGCTTCCACGACTTCAGCCCCGCGTATCTGCCCGACGGCCGCATCGTGTTCAACTCCACCCGCGTCGAGAGCTTCTCGTTGTGTCAGGACTTCCTGGCCGCGGCGCTCTACGTCATCGACGGCGATGGCAGCCACCTCCGCCGCCTCGAATACAACACCCTGTGCGACCAGACGCCCTTCGTCATGGACGACGGCTCCGTGCTCTTCAGCCGATGGGAATACCAGGACAAGAATATCTTCTGCACCCAGGCCCTCTGGACGATCAACCCCGACGGCAGCCGCCTCCAGCTCTTCTACGGCAACACCCTCACCATCCCCAACTCGATCTACGGCGCCAAGCAGTTCCCCGGCACCAAGCGGCTCGTGTGTGTGATGGCCGCCCATCATCATCCGCCCTACGGCGCGGTGGCGATCATCGACCGCAGCCTCGGGCACGAAAACGTCGCCGGCATCCGCAACATCACCCCCGAGGTGCCCTACACCCCCACCGTGGGCAAGCACTGGCGCGAGACGAGCTGGGGGCCGGGCGACAGGCTCTACCGCTGGTCATACACCGACCCCCATCCCGTCGCCAGCGACCTCATGGTCGTCTCCTACGGCGGGCCGATGAAGGGGGGGCCGCAGCGCTACCGCCTTTTCCTCATGGACACCGAAGGCGCCAAGGTGCCCCTCTACGACGACCCGAAGACCTCGTGCTTCAACGCCGTGCCCCTCCAGCCGCGGCCCGCGCCACACCGCGTGGCCGGCCACCTGCCCGAGAAGGCGGCCGGCGAGGGCCGCTTCTTCGTGTTCGACATCTACCAGGGGCTCCTCGGCGCCGGCGTGCAGCGCGGCCAGGTGAAAGCCATCCGCGTCATGTCGCAGCTCCCCAAGAAATACAACACCGAGGGGCCGCGCTACTCCGACCACTACCCCGCCATCGGCGAGGGCACCTACTACGTGAAACACAACTACGGCACCGTGCCCGTGGCCGCCAACGGCGCGGCCTACTTCACCGCCCCCGCCGGCGTCGAGCTCTACTTCCAGGCCCTCGACGCGCGCGGCAAAGAGATCCGCCGCATGGGCACCATCACCCAGATTACCGATGGCGAGACCCAAAGCTGCATCGGCTGCCACGAAGACCGCTCCAGCACTCCGTCCATGAGCCATCCCGGATGGGCACGCCTCAAAAGCCCGCCCGACCGCATCCAGGCCCCCGCCTGGGGCGCCGGGCCGGTGGACTTCGTGCAGCAGGTGCAGCCCGTGCTGGACAAGTATTGCGTGAAGTGCCACAGCGGCGCCGCCCCGCCCAAGGGCGTCGACCTTTCGGGCGACAAGACCCGCCTCTTCAGCATGGCCTTCGAGACCCTCGTCTTCCGCCCCGGCCTCGTGGCCCGCTACCACATCAACCCCGGCCCCACCGGCAACTTCCCCGCCCTCGGCAGCGGCTCCTGGGTGAGCGGCCTCACCAAGAGGATCGAGAGCAAGCACTCGAAGGTGGATATGGACGACGACGGCCGCCGCCGCATCTACACCTGGATCGACGCCAACGTGCCCTACTACAGCACGTGGGACATGAGCCGCCCCCACACCTTCGGCGGACGCGACACGTGGCTCGCCCGCGGCAACAAGCCCCGCCCCTGGTTCGCCGAGTTCCAGAAGGCCCACGCCGCCGCCTTCCAGCAGACGGCGGGCGAGATCAAGAAGGGGCGGCGCGGCCGCATTGCCAACGTGGGGCATGCCGACATCAACCTCACCCACCCCGCGTGGAGCCGCGTGCTCACCCGCCATCTGGCCAAGAGCGCCGGCGGCGCCGCCGACGACAAGAATGCCCTCTTCAAGACCACGGCCGACCCGCGCCACCAGGCCATCCTGGCCGCCATCGAGAAGGGCAAGGCCGCGCTCCTCGCCAAGCCGCGCATGGACATGCCCGGCGCTGTCGCCATCCCCCAGCAGCGCGACTTCGGCAAGACGTTCTAGCCCGCTTCACTCTCCCAAGCGGCGGGGGGAAGATCTCACGCAGAAGCCGCCGAGGGAGAGCCGAGGGAACCACAGATGAACACGGATGGACACAGATAAGAGAAGAGCATCACGAATGAAACGAATACGCGAATCAGACGAGTGAAGAAGGGGATCAGGGTGGCTGACGCCCGGCCCGGGCCACCACACCGTTCCCACAGGTCCTATCTGTCCTATCCGTCCTGTCGGTCCTATGGCCTTCGCCCGACCTCACGCAGAGCAAGAGGCATGGGCCTGGTCGATCCGAGTGCGCTGTTGTGGGTGTCCTTCCTTCCCGTGCCCGGCGATGCCTTGACATGCCCGCGCCGCAGTGATACGTTGCTTTGTGTCCACAGCAGTCAACACGATGTTTGGGGGTAGGAGGAATTGAGAGTGAGGCGGGTCGTTCTCGGTGCCGCGATGGTCCTCGGTGCATGGAGCTTCGTACCCGTGCTAGTGGCGCCGAAGCCGGCTCTGGTGTACAACGCTCTGGGCATCGTGTTCCATTTCGACAGGAGCATGAGGGTAAGGGCGATCTCCATCCAGTCCGAGCTGCGTGAGTTCAGCGTCCCGGAGCTCCCGCCGCTGGAGCGCGCACGGGGCACCAAGACCACAGCGAATGGTGGGTGCGGGTCCGTGCGCCCGGGAGAACATGACGTTCTGCCTGACGGAAATCATCTGAGCGGAGTTCTCAGCGGAGTCCTCACCGAAGATGGGAAGCTCGTTCTTCTCGGGGAATCCGTGCTACTTGATCAGCAGGACATACCCTTGCCCGGGTCTCGGGACGTGGCGGACCCGGGGTCGCCCAGCGGGACCAGCAGGCCTCCTGCCAACAGGATCGCTCCCGGTATGGGCTGTTGCGGGATTGTGCTTGGAGATTTGGAGAAGGCTGTGGCCAAGCTGCACGGTGTTCCCACACGTCGCCTACGCTTCGGCAGGCTAGTCCAACTCGAATACCCCGAGTTGCTCGTTGTTCTACACAAGGGTCGCGTGGCTGTCGTGCATCTGTGCAAGCAGCATGCTGTTACAGCAGAAGGCATCAGGATCGGTTCGGCCCGCAAGCAGGTCATTCGGGCCTATGGGTTCCCCGGGGTGGGCAGGACGCTTCATCCGGGCGATGGCGGGGCCGTCGTAGCGGCCGGATCTGAGGAGAACTATGTCATGGGAGGGAGCGGGTGGCTCGGCGTCGTGAGCGGCTCCGTATTCCGGGGACTCGTGATCGCCCTTGTGCTGTGCATCTGCCTGCGCTGTGCTGTTTCTTGGCACATCTGTACAGTCCTGCCACTCGCGGCCATGGCTACCCTCGGTGGACACTTCCTCACAAGCGCCATCCGCGTTAGCGTGTGGATGAGCCCGTGGTGGTTGTGTCCCTGGCTGTTCACTCGCGAACAACTCCTCCGCGCGATATGCGCCTTGGTCGCGGTCCTTGCGATGCTCATTTGGTCGCGCCTATTGGCACGGCCGCGCCTGGCGGTTGCATCTTCCCGGTTCATAATGTCCGCCTTCGGTGCGGCTGGCCTTGCGACCGCCGTTGGCGCCGTTGGGGAGTTGGCTGGCTGGGGAGGCTCACAGGCCGCTGTCTTCGACCAGACGCCGCTCGCACTAAGGGTGCTTCGGTCTCATACGGTTCCGAGCGGCATTGTGATCGTGTGTCTCGCTGTCGTGGCATCGCAGGCGAGGAGCTGGTGGGAAGCAACGTTTCCCTGTGGCTCAGGGGGCACCATCCGTGGTTTTTGACAGTACCCACCAACGTGCCAGGCACCTTGCGGAAACGGCAGCAGACGGAGGCCCTGCGTGACGGTCAGAATGAGCCGATGGTCCATCAGGACGGACGGGCGTGTTGGGGGTGTGCGTTCCGCGCGCGTGCGCGTGGCCTGCGGGCGTTTCTGCTCTGTGCCTCTGCGGTGCTCTCATCCCTGGATTCAAGGCGGCGTCGTGCCGCCGCAGTCCAAGGGCTGACGCACGTCGTGATGCACCTTCCGCCGCTCAGCACGGCGGGTGGCCGGGGAAGTGCGTCAGCCACCCTGATCCCCTTCTCTATTCGTCCCATTCGTCCATTCGTGTCATTCGTGATGATCTTCTCCGATCTGTGTTCATCCGTGTTCATCTGTGGTTCCCTCCTCCTGCCTGGCCCGGAGGGCGGTTGACATCCGCCCGTCCGCGCGCCAGAATCGTGCGCGTGGCTCGGAGGCCCGTATCCGTCATTCCGCCAAAGGAGGCACGACCATGACCCGCCGCTTCTATCTCGTGTTGGGTGTTCTTGCGTTCGCCTTTACCTGCACGACCGTGTGTCGCGCCGCCACGCCCGGCGAGGGGGGTACATGGAAGCCGCTGTGGGACGGCAAGTCCCTGGCCGGCTGGCACAAGCAGGGCGGCGGCACGTGGGAGATTCAGGACGGCGTGCTCGCGGGCCGCAACGTGCGCACCGAGCCGCGCCACGGCCACCTGATCACCGACAAGCCGCTGAAGGATTTCACCATCCGCCTGAAGTACAAGCCCGCGAAGGGCAACAGCGGCTTCTACTTCCGCGTGAAGGAGGTGGGCGGCAACGTGGGCGTCCACGGCTTCCAGAGCGAGATCGACCCGCAGGTGAGCCCCGGCGGCCTCTACGAGACCGGCGGCCGCGGCTGGGTGGCCCAGCCCACCGCCGAGTTTGTGAAGAAGCACTTCAAGCCCGGCCAGTGGAACGAGATGATCGTCTCCGCCCACGGCACCCACATCGTCACCTTCATCAACGGCGCCCAGAGCGTGGAGCTGAAGAACGACACCAAGAGCCGGCGCGAGGGCCACATCGCGCTCCAGCTCCATGGCGGCGCGGACGTGGAGGTCTACTTCAAGGACATCGAGATTCTCGACGAGAGCGTCGCGCGAAAGAAATGAGCGCGTGATGCGCGATTCGAACAACGGCACGCCACAGGAAGGAATCCTCATGGACCTCGGCAAGCGCATCCGCCTCGAGCGGATCATCAACCGCAACTCGAAGCGCACCGTGGTGGTGCCCATGGACCACGGCGTGACCGTGGGGCCCATCGAGGGCCTCGTGGACATGTGTGCCGCGGTCGACGCCGTCACCGAAGGCGGCGCCAACGCCGTGCTCGGCCACATGGGCCTGCCGCGTCACGGCCACCGCCAGAGCGGCCAGGACGTGGGCCTCATCCTCCACCTTTCGGGCAGCACCATATGGAGCCCCGACCCGAACGCCAAGATGCTGGTGAACACGGTGGAGATGGCGCTCAGGATGGGTGCCGACGGCGTGAGCATCCACGTGAACATCGGCGCCGACAGCGAGGGCGAGATGCTCCGCGACCTGGGCCGCACCTCCGTGTCCTGCATGGAGTGGGGTGTGCCGCTACTGGCGATGATGTACACCCGCGGCAAGAAGGTCAAGAGCGAGAGCGACCCCGCGGCCGTGAGCCACGCGGCCCGCATCGCCGCCGAGCTGGGCGCCGACCTCGTGAAGGTGACCTACACCGGCTCGGCGTCCAGCTTCAAGCAGGTGACCCAGGGCTGCCCCATCCCCGTGCTCATCGCCGGCGGCGAGAAGGCCGAGACCGACCGAGAGGTCTTCGAAAACGTCCGCGGCGCGCTGGCGGCCGGCGGCTCGGGCGTGTGCATCGGGCGCAACGTGTTCCAACACCGCGACCCGCTGCGCATGATGCGCGCCATCTGCGCCATGGTGCACGAGGACGCCACCGTGGCCGCCGCCCTCAAGATCCTGGGCACGAAGGCCGCCGGGAAGTCCAAGAAAAAGCGATAAGAGGCACGCAAGCCGGATCCTGCGCTTGACAGGTGCGGGCGAGAGTGCTACGATTATGCCAATCGTGGTACTCGCTCGCGCCCACCCCTCGACGGAGGACGAACATGCAGGTACGCAGAACATGGCCGGTGTCGCTGCTTCTCGCCCTGGCCTTATGGCAGTGTCCGAGGCCGGGCATCGCGGCGCAGCCGGCGGCTCCCGCCACCCTCGACAAGGGGTGGCACCACTGCCGCAACTGCATCCAGCGCGGCGACTTCACCGGCGCGCACGAGACGCTCAAGGAACTGGGCATCGACGTCGCCCTCGGCTTCACCACCGTGTGGCAGAGCAACCACCGCGGCGGCCTCCGGTCCCGCCCCGAGGGCAAGCTCGCCACGAGCTGGGACATCGAGGCCGCCCTGGATACCGAGGAGCTTGGCTTCTGGCCCGGCGGCCTGTTCGTGGCGCACCTCGAAGGCTCCGACGGCACGGGCATCGACGAACGCTACGTCGGCTCGTTCTTCGGCACCGACGGCGACGCCGACAGCACGGGCGGCCACGACCTCCAGTTCTCCGAATACTTCTACGAGCACACCTTCGGCGGCGGCCTGCTGTCGCTGCGCCTCGGCAAGATGGACGCCACCCGCGACCTCGATACCAACGCCTACGCCAACGACGAGTGCTGCCAGTTCCTCAACGGCGCCTTCGTGAACAACCCGACCGTCCCGTTCCCCGACTACGCGCTCGGCGTGCTGGCCATCGTGCGGCCCGTCGAGGGGTTCTACCTGGCCGCGACGGCGCTGGACGCCGAGGCCGAGGGGTGCAAGAGCGGCCGCGACACGCTGCTGGGCGGCGACCCGCAGTGGTTCCTCGCGGCGGAGGCCGGCGTGGAGGTGGCGTTGCCGGCCGGCGAGAAGGCGCTGCCCGGCACCTACCGCGTGGGCCTCTGGCGCGACCCGCTGAACTACGAGCGCCTCGACAACGGCCGGGAGGAAAGCAGCGAATGGGGGCTCTACGCCAGAGGCCCACGCGGTA
>JADHXT010000164.1 GCA_016782825.1 Candidatus Brocadiia bacterium
TCGGTCAGCTCAAAGGTCTTGGCGAGCGGGTACGTCCCGCCCCGAATGAAGACCGTGACGCCGCCGCGGGGCAGGCCGTCTGCCTGCTTGAGCGCGCGGATGGCATCGCGCGCCCGCTCGAGGGTGCGGAAGGGCTTGGCCTCCGTACCCGGGTCCCCATCCAAGCCGTTCACGGCGACGTAGAAGGCTCGCAGGGGGCCCCCCCCGCCTACCGCGCACCCGACACACAACAGGACCGTGGAGATGCCGAGTAGTCTAGGGAGCATGTCGCTTCTCCTCTGGGGTTGGGGCCGCTCACACTGTACACAAAGGCCCCGCGGTCGCAAGCGCTCGGCTCTCTGCCCTCGTGTCGTGGGGCCACGCCGATTCCCCCGCTCCGCGGGAAGCCAACGCGGTGTCAAGGCCGCCGCACTGCAAGAGGCGCTCTGCGATGTGGCCTTCCGCTGGACTTGGGCGGAACTCTGGCACTCGCGAGGGGGTGGATGGCTGCGCGAATGGATGCGCGGAGTCGGAAGAGGATCCAAAGACAGGTCACATGCGGCCATACTGTGATGCTGCGCCGACATCCGTGCGGGCTAAAATTGCAGAGTTGTACAACTCTGCAATTTTAGGCCGCCGACTGCCCACCTATCCTCGGGGGGAGAAGCCAAGGGCGTGGCCGCGTAAACGTTGGCATGCCAATGTGTTGCGGATATCGCAATTGCCCGACTCCACCGCCGCTTCGCGGCGGAAGAGCGCGAAGGGAGCGCCGATGGCGGGGCCTATGGAGTGCGTGTGGCAGCCCCGCCGGAGGCGGGGGACACGGCTTTGGCTCCCAGCGGAGCGGTCGGAGGACTCAAGGCCCGCCACCGTGAGGCGCAGCCAGAGGGATCACTCAGCACACGTCTGGGGCTGGCGTCTGGTGCTTCGGTGATTGGTGCTTGTTTGGGATTTGGTGCTTGGGATTTGCCCCTTCCGCGCGCTCAGCGCGCGGGGCGGAGCTTGACCGCCACGTCGCGGGCCATGCGTGGCGGGGCGAGAGTCAAGGCGCCGCCCCGGGCGGTGAGGGTCTCGCGACGGGCGACGGTCCCCTTCCACGTGTCCCACCACTCGACCTGCCAGTCGCCGTCGGCGAGGCCGCTCACGGTGACGGTGGCGCCCTCGACGGGCGGGATGGGCTGCTTCTCGACGACGTTCCACCACGTGTGCCTGCGGTTGTGGAGCCAGAGGAGGGCGAGGGCCTTGCCCTGAAGGCCCAGGACGTGGAACTGCGGCGTGCTGGCCCTGGCCTGGACGGGGTGGAAGCCGGCGGAGGTCCACGGCACGCCGTCGACGAACTTCGCGACGGAGGCGAAGCGGGGATAGAGGCCGTTGGGCTCGACGTAGTTGCCCCACCACCAGAGCATGGCGGTGCCGCAGGCGCCCGTCATCGTGGCCGACCAGAGGCCGTTGTGGAGGTGCACGCCTTCTTTGTCCTCGTCGGCGCGGGGGCTGTGGCCCCAGGTGGCGTTGACGAGGCCGTATTCGGCGAAGAGCCGCGGCTTGCCATAATGCTCGATGCGGCCGAGCCACTCGGGCACCATCGCGGCCATGTCCTTGCCCAGCTCCTTCGAGGCGGGGAGGGTCGGGTGCCAGTAGCCGTGGACCTGCGCGAAGTCGATGTCGGCGAGCTTCCAGAGGCGATCGTCGACCTGGAAGGAGCCGAGGCTGTTGGTCACGAGGTGCTGCCACGGGTCGATCTGCTTGAGGTAGCGGGCCATCTCGGCCGTCCAGGCGATCATGTCCTGCTCGCGGCCGCGGTAGCCGAAGACGCAGTTGATCTCGTTCCAGAACTCCCAGGCCAGGATGTGGGTCGAGTAGCCCCAGCGCGCGACGCAGTAGCGCAGGCGGTTCCGGAACATGCGCCGCGCCTCGGGGTCGGTGAAGACGTCCATCTCGGTCGCGCAGGGGCCGCCGTTGGCCTTGGCGTAGGGGTGGATGACGCCGGGCTTGACGAAGCACTTGCGCCCGCTGAAGCCGCGCCAGGCCTCGAGGCAGAGCTTCACGTAGATGCCGTGCTTCTCGGCCAGCTCCATCGCGTGGTCGAGCGCCCAGGCGTGGTCCATGCGATACTGCCCCGGCTTGCCCCACTCGATGCCGAAGCAGTGTCCCCACATCCAGATGCGCGCGAAGTTGCCGCCCGCCTTCCCGAGATTGGGGAACCAGGTGTCGTAGTCCTGCACGCCCTTCCGCCAGGTGCACACGTTCTCGCCCACGGCGAAGTAGGGCCGCCCGGTGCCGAACTCGAAGTAGCGGCGGTCCTTCGTGCTCACACGGATGTAGCCTGGGTCGTCGGAGGGCGTCGCTTCGAAGGCCACGGGCTTCGAGCGAGCCTCGCCGCTCTTGTCCCGAGCCACGACGACGAGCGAGTGCCTGCCCGGCTCAGTGACCGCGAGGCGGAGCTTCCAGCCCCTCTTCTCGCCCGGCTCGATCCAGGCATCGTCGCCGTCGCGCGCGAGCTCGTGGTCCTGGGAGAAGAAGGCGGGCACGACGAGCGTCCGGCCCGACGGGGCCGTGACGTGGCCGTCGACGCGGATCTGATCGGCGTCGAAGGGCGTGGCCCACGTGCCGCCCACCTCCAGGTCGGCCTCGAGCCGCGCATAGAGCGGCACCGTCGCCGCGGACAGCTTCACGGCCCCGATCCGCAGCGGCCCTCGCGAGCTGTAGTCGGTGCTGGCCATCGCGTCCCTCCGTAGCTCGTTGGGGTTCAGCGTGAAGGCGAGGCGAAACACCTGTCCCTTCCGCGCGGCGCCGCCGGCGAAGAGGCGCGGATAGATCTGATAGGTCGAGCCCTTGAATTCGCGGGTGTCCTGCACGGTGCACTGGACGGGCCGCCCGAAGTCGAGCGCGATCCGCCGCGCGTCGGTCAGCCCGAGCACGACCCGCCGCGGCCGGCCGGTCAGGAAGTGGCGATTGGGCGGCTGCGTCGCGGGAAACGCCGCTTCGCTCTGCGGCCACAGGGTCACCTTCCTGCCCCGCCACCGCTCGATGGGCAGGCTGAGGAACAGCGACACCTCGGCCACCGTTGTGTCGGCCAGCGGCTCGATGCGGTACGAAACGCGCACCGCCTTCCCGGCCGGCTCGACCCGCTGCTCGAAGCGCCAGAGGGCCATGGGCGCAGGCATCACGATGTCGCCGCGCACCACGCAGGCGGCGCCCTCGGTGCGCGGGTAGCCCGCCTCCACGCGGCAGGTCTCCTGGCCCCCGTTGCTCTTCCACTTGGGCGACGCCACGACGAGCCGAGCGTCCGCCACAACGGCCTCACCGCCGATGGCCAGCGTCCACCGCCCATCGCCCCCGACGGTCAGCCGCGCGTCGCCGATTTCGACCGTCCACGGCTGCCCGGCTCCTTCGCCCATCGCCGGGGCGAGCAGCACCAGGGCCGCGATGCCAACCACTGCACGCATCCGCATGGGGACTCTCTCCTCCTGCCGAGCCGGCCTCGGGGGGTACGACCCCAGATCCTGGGGTCGTCCGTCTTCTTCCGTATCGTGCTCTTGCTCGTGCTCGTGCTCGTGATCGATCTGGCCCCTCGGACCAGAGAAGAGCGAGCACGAGCACGACAGGACACGATCCAGGCGGTCCCCACAATCTGGGGTCGTACTCGGCCT
The DNA here is from genome assembly GCA_016782825.1 of Candidatus Brocadiia bacterium. Taxonomy (GTDB): domain Bacteria; phylum Planctomycetota; class PUPC01; order DSUN01; family DSUN01; genus BS750m-G60. The sequence goes on from JADHXT010000164.1 coordinate 3,630, forward strand.
CCGGTCACGGGTGGATTATACGCCAGCGCGTCCCTATAATGAAGCCCCCATACACTGTCGGAGCCCTCCCGATGATCCGTCCTGCCCGACTCCTCTCGACGCTGACCGTCGCCGTCGCGCTCTCCGGCGCGACCGCGCGATGCGGGACGCTCGGCCTGGTGCCGTGGCCAGTGACCGTCCAGCAGCGGACCGGCGAGCTGACGATCCCCGACGGCGCCAGGATCGTCTGCGTCCAGCCCCGGCTGCGCGAGGCGGCACAGCGCTTCGCCGCCGACGTTCAGCGGGTGCACGGCGCGAAGCTGACCGTCTCCGACGCCGCCGACGCGAGGCCGGGCGACATCGTGCTGTCCGTCCCGCCCGGCGGACCCCCCGCGTCGCAAGCCTACCGCCTGGTCGTGACCGACCGCGCGACGATCGAGGCATCGGGCGAGGCGGCCCTCCACGCAGCCACGATCACGCTGCTTCAGGCGATGACGCAGCGCGGCAAGGGCCTCGCCGTGCCGAGGATGACCGTCGCTGACCAGCCCTACCGCGACTTCCGCGCGCTCATGATCGACGTGAAGAACCACTGGCACCCGCCCGAGGTGCTCAAGCAGTTCATCGACCTGTGCCGCTTCTACAAGGTGCGGTACCTGAGCCTCCACACCGGCGAGCCGCAGTGGATCGGCGCCGTCATGGCCTCGACATCGGCCATCCCGCCCGCCGACCGGGCGAAGCACATGCTCTATACCAAGGAGGAGATGGATGCGCTCATCGCCTACGGCAAGGCGCGGAGCGTGCTGCTCTTCCCCCACAACGAGTCGACGCCCACCTTCGCCCACATGCGGCGAGCCGTCACGGTGGACTTCAATCCGAAAGACAAGCTGGCCGGCTGGCTGGACGAGGTCGACGGCAAGGGCGCCTACGGGCACAAGGACCCGCAGGGCGACGCGCGCTTCTGGGCCTTCATCCGCGAGGCCACCCATCGCTCCTACGGCCAGTTCGCCGCCGCCTTCCCCGGGGAGAAGCTGCCCTTCTACCACATGGGCCCCGTGCAGGGAGAGGGCGGCACGACCCGGGCAAACGCCGTGCGCATCCTGGGCTATCTGCGGGAGAAGGACCCCGACGTCAAGCTCATGTTCTGGTGCGGACCGAGCCCGAAGGTGACGGACGACGCCTTCGCGAGGCACAAGGGCGACTTCATCGTCGCCGCCTACTCCCACTACGGCGGCACGCCGGCCGACCATCTGAGCAGCGGCTACACCATCGTCAACAGCGGCTGGAGCCCGCTCTACATCGTCGGCCGGAATCTCGCGCGCACCCAGCGGCAGGTGTTCGAGCACTGGAACGTCTTCCGCTTCGGCCTCGACGGCTTCACCGGCACGGGCCACGTCTACAAGGCGATCCGCTGGTATCACTTCGACCGGCCCGAGTGGCGGGGCCGCGTGCTCGGCGGGATGCTGTGCACGTGGGAGATCCCGGCCGACATCCACTTCGACCGCGTGCGCATCCGCCTGCCGGCCTTCGCCGAGCACGCCTGGCACCACAAGCCATGGCCCTATCCCGAGGGCGACTACGCCGGCTTCGCCCGCCGCTACGCCGCGGCCAATGCCCTGGCCGGCCGCTTCGTGGGCCTCGAGCCCAAGCCGCCGACGGTGCCCGAGCGGCTCGCCGCCACCGACGGCGCCGCCAAGGGGCGCGTCGAGCTGACCTGGTGTGGCAGCGGCAACGCCCCCACCGGCTACCGCGTCCTCCGCAGCATCCAGCAGGACCCGCGCACGGCGAAGCCCATCGCCGGGGACGTGCGCGAGGAGCGCTACACGGACCGCAGGGCCGAGCTCGGCAAGGTCTATCACTATTGGGTGCAGGCCGTCAACGCGACGGGCGAGTCACGCCCCAGCGGTCGGGCCAGGGGCGTCGCCGGCGAGGGCGTCGCGCGGACCCGGGCCTACGAGCCGTTCGACTATGCGTCGATGGCCACGATGGAGACGACGGCCGGCGGCGGCTGGAAGCAGGCGTGGGCCGTCGAGACCGAGGACGGCACGGCGACGCTGGGCAAGCAGAGCCTGAGCTACGGCAGTCTCCCGACCCGTGGGGGTGCCGTGCGACTCAAGGCCAATGCCGATCGCGGCCACGTGCGCCTCGACCGCGATCTGGCGGAGCGCACGGGTCTCGGCGACACCACCCTCTGGATGAGCTTCCTCGTCCGTGGCGAGCGGATCGGCAACGGCCATCTGTTCCTCATCCCCAACCAGCGCATCGCCGCGGCGCCGGGGAAGCGGTGGGGCAACCAGTTTGCCTTCAACAACGACGCCTCCCGCGTGACGATGAAGCCTGGAAGGACCTACTTCGTCGCCGTGCGCTACGACTTCGACGCCGGCCCCGACCGCATGGCGATGTGGCTCGACCCGCCCCTCGACCGCGAGCCCGGCCCCGCCACGGCCGTCAAGGTGAGCGACGTCGTCGACGCGGGCACCGGCACTCGTCTGCGCATCGAGCTCCAGGGTTGGGGCAAAGGCGAGTACCTGCTCGACGAGCTGCGCATCGGCCCCACGTGGGCCTTCGCGACGGGACGCGGCGTCGCTCCGCCGCCGACGCGCGCCGTCAAGCCCAAGCCGAAGCCGCCCACCGAGGGACTCGAGCTGCTGACGGGGCCAAAGACGCCGCTCAAGGCGGGCATGGCCGTCACCTTCTTCGGCGACTCCGTCACCTGGCAGGGCGGCTACATCCAGGCCATGCACAAGGCCCTCGCCCGCAGCCCCCACACCCGCGGCCTGAAGGTGAAGCTCGTCAAGCGCGGCATCAACGGCGGGAAGAGCACCGACCTGCGCGACGGCTGCGTCAAGCTCTACGGCTGCACCCAGGATCCCTTCGCCAAGGTGCTCGCGGCCGACAAGCCGGCCGTCGCCGTCATCTACATCGGCATCAACGACGTGTGGCACGGCAAGAAGGGCAACCCGCCCGACGCCTTCGAGGCCTGCCTGCGGACCCTCGCCGCGCAGGCCAAGACCGCAGGCGTCGCCGTCGTGTTCGCCACCCTCACCACCATCGGCGAGAAGCCCGACGGCACCAACCCCCACGACAAGCAGCTCGACCAGTATGCCGCCATTACCCGCAAGGTCGCCGCCGAGACCCACGCGGTGCTGGTCGACCTTCGCCGCGTCTTCCTCGACCACCTCAAGGCGCACAATGTCAAGGGCGAGGACGGGAAGTACAAGGCCAAGGGCATCCTCACCTACGACGGCGTGCACATGCTTCCCTTCGGCAACGCCCTCCTCGCCGACCGCCTCGCCCGCGGCATCGCCGAGGCGCTGCGCTCGAGTGGGACCCTGGACAGCAGGTGATAGTGGTTCAGTGGCTGCCCGCGGCAACCAAGGCAAGCTGCGACACGGGACCATGCCAGTCGAGCGGCGGTGGCGTCGCCCCGGGCGTTCGCGCTCGCACGGAGAAAGGTGTGCGCTGGTATCAATACATATACACATATGTGTATATGTATATAACTTGCTCAACTGACCATCGGCACGCCAGGCTACTCCGGTCCGTGGCGCTGGCCACGGGACGCTCGGTGTCTGGAGCCCGGCCACAGGTGCGTGGTTCTGGGTGGCGTGATGCCGCCTGCCGCCCCGCTGGTGTAGCGACTCGCGACTGCCTGCAATCCAGGGGCACGCCCCTCCGTGGGGCGCCGGAGTGATCGGGCGCAATCTGCTATACTGTCTCGCCCCGCTGGGAGAGGAGCCCGATCGCTCCGCGGAGGCCCATGGTGAGCGAAGGAGACGACGGATGAGACGCAAGCTGGCGAGACGGGATCTGCTGGGCGTGGCCGGCGCGTCAGGGCTCGCGGCGCTCGGCGGGCAGGGGAGGGCACTG
>JADHXT010000165.1 GCA_016782825.1 Candidatus Brocadiia bacterium
CGTCGGATAGAGGAGCAGGTTGTTGACGCCGACCAGATCCCCACGGACCTGCCGGATCTCCCACCTCCCCCGGCAGACCGGATCCGTCGGGTCATGGAGGTCGCCCCGGACTCCGACAGCGGGGCGGTCCAGGCGGCCATCGATGAGGCCGCGAAGCTCAACGGGGAGCGTCCGGTGGTCCACCTGCCGATGGGTGGTTACAGCATTGACCGGACGCTGGTGGTCCCCCGCAACTGCGACGTGCAGTTGGTGGGCGACAGCGCAGGTGAGACAGGCACGCGTCTGAACTGGACGGGCCCGGACGGCGGCGTGGTTCTGCGTCTGGAGGGGCCGAGTCGCGCCACACTGCGCGACCTCTACGTGCATGCTCCCAACGCTCGTGGGCTGGTGGTGGAGGACGCCGACCAGGTCGGCGGGCAAATCCTCGCCGACCAGTTGAACGCCAACGGTCCCGGCGGGGAGCAGGCGAACGGCACGGCGGCACTGAGGATCAACGGCCTCGATCGCACGGACGTGCTCTGTCGAGCGCTTCAGGGCAACGGCAACGCGGGGCGCTGGGTTGAGGTCATCGGGGGGCCGGCGGCGGACGACGCCGGCAACCAAGTATCAGTGCTCACCGGGGCGACAGGCTCGGCGGCCGGGCAGTATGATGTGCACGGCGGCGGGCGACTGGTGGTGCGGGCGGTCTACCACGAGCGGAGTTCCGGCGAGCTGACGGGCCTGCACTTGGCCGACCGCGGCACGTTGAGCATCGACGCCACGCGGTTCTCCTACGCCACCGCGGCTGACAGGCCGACAGTCGCCACCGACAGCTTCCGGGGGCTGTTCACCCTGGCGACATGTATGCTGCTGCCGGTCGAGACTCAGGAGACATGCCGGTTCGCGCTGCGCGGCGACGGGGGCCAGACGAGCGTGCTGGCACTGAACAACCAGTTCTGGGTGCATCTCCCAGGCACGAGCGCCGATACGGTCTGGCGCAACTTGGCGGCTCCTCCGGCCAGGGGCGGATTGCTGGGCTGCAATATCAACACCAGCAACCGGGAAGCGGCGCCGGCCGGCTGGGAGTATCTGGCCAACGTCGGCGAGGACCCGGACCCGGCTCGGTCCGGGTCCGGTGCCGGCCCGCTGGAGGACCGGGGGACGGTGCCGGATGATATGGTGCTCGCGCACCTGGAGCCGCTACGGCAGGCACGCGTGTGGCCGTCCGACGAGCCGGTTCCGCCAGGCGCCACGGACCTGCGGATCCGCCGCGTCATGCTGCTGGGCGGCCGCGACGCGACCGTGGAGGTCCGGGCTCAGTGAGTGGGGAGCTGGCGGCCTGCGCCTACTCGGGCGCAACCACGACCTCGAAGTCGGAGCCTCGGATTCGTCTCAGCTCCTCATGCAGCACGGGGATGCGGGGGTCGGGGGCGACTGAAATCGCCCACTCGATGCCATTGTCCGCCACGAGCAGGCCGTACTTCTGGAGACCTCTCAGAATGGCCTGAACCGGCGGCGAGAACCCACTCACATCGAAGTCCGCCCTCAGCCTGAAGCGCTCGCCCATGCGCGGCAGATCCTCGTCCGTCAGTTGGCTGGCATAGTGGGTCGCGGGGGCGACGTAGGCCCGGCGCGTGCGGCGGATGGTGACGCGCATGGCGTGCTCGACGATGCCCCTTTCGATCTCGTCGTAGCTCACGACGGCAGGGAAGATCGGCAGGCCGGCGGCGTCGGCCGACGTCCACCCATCGGGCCGCGCCTCGCCGGTCTTCAGGTCGAAGATCGACGCCTGGTCCGCCGCCCAGCCATCTTCCGTGCGGCCCATCACGAAGAACTCGTAGAGCTTCCCCCGGGTTGGGTCGACGACGATGGCGTGACGGTCACCCTCGTATGCGGGGGGGCGCTGCTGGACTTCCTCGAGGGTCGGCGGCGTCTCGGAGCTTCGCTGGTGCCAGACAGGCCAGCCCTCGATGGGCACGTTCTCGGGGACGGGATAGGGTCCCGGATCCGACTCACCGGGGTAGCCGACCAACTGCACGTCGACCAACTCCTGGTCCGGAGGCACGATGATGAACCCCATATCAGGGTTGTAGCGCAAGGGCTTGTCGGCGCCGACGGAGGCCACGATACTCGCCGAATTCGGGTGCAGAGGCCAATCCTCGATCACCTGGTTGAAGGCGTTCTCGGGCGGGAAGACCTCGAACGCGGCGAGGATGGCATCGGCCTCAGGCGTGTGGAAGAGCACGGGCTCGGTGATCTCGGGCATCTCGGCCGCGCGGATGCGGACCAGGCGGGCCGGATCGCTTCCGGCCGCGATCGCATCGTCCTGGACCGATAGCTGAGCCCCGGCATTGGTTGGGAGCACGAAAGCAACGCCCATGCAGAGACAGAGCAGGATCGCGATCCTTGACATGGTCGGACCTCCTGTGCTGACTCCGACTACTCCGCCAACTCGAGAATAATGCTCTTCATCCGCGGCTCGCCTGCGCACTCGATCTCGTACGTCTCATCGGGCGACTCGGCGATGCGCACGTTCTCCCTGTCCGCACCGGCTTCGCTCCACCGGTACGTCACCTTGACAGGGCGGAAGCCCCCACGCGACTCGGTGTAGTCGGCATCGATGCGGAGGTTGAAGACGCACGTTGTGTTGTACTGCTGGCCCGACCAGCGGACCAGCGCCTCGCTGGTGTCGGCGGGGATCTCCTCAACCGAGACATACTGACAGCGCCCCTGGGTCGGCCCCTCGAACCGGTCCACGGGTGAGAACGTATCGCCGTCATCGAAGGATACCGACAGGTCCCAGCCGTCCCGCGCATCCCGCGCCCGATAGTGCCCCCCAAACCGCAGGCGCGTCATGTCGCCAGGAGTGGCGATGCGGAACGTGGATTCGCCCCTGCCCGTGTCGCCCACCCGCATGTACTGCTCGCTGAGGCCTTCCAGCACGGGATCATAGTCCATGTAGTAGACTTGCTTGCCGTGCTGGAGCTCGGGATTGGTCTGGGTATCGATAGTGACCGTGCCCTCCTGGGGCGCGGCGCTGAAGGTGATAGTGTTGGGCCCTTGGGCCAGCGCGGGTAGAGGTCGTTGGGAGTGCTGGATGTCGTGGGTCAGCCGGAGCGTGTTGAGCTGGGTCCCCTCACCGTTCAGCACGAACTTCAGCAGGTAGTCGTAGCGCCGGAAGACCCAGGGCGTCAGCACCACGGTCCGCTCGGCCGAGGCCTTCATCTCGTTGATCGGCCTCCAATCCAGACCGTTGTTGTCCGACAGCAGCACCGTTACCGAACCGCCTTCGCCGACACCCGCGTCATACAGCATCTCCCCGCCGAGGTAGACGTAGCTGCTGGGCATGCGCAGCACGACTGTGCCGGCATCGCCGGGGTCATCGACGGCAACGGCTGCGGTGAGGTTCTCGAAGGTCAGCGCCGAGAACCGGAAGTCCGGGTCGCCGAGAGGGACGTCGTATTCGAGTGCTCCGTTGCCGATGCGTCCCGGCGCGATGTCGCCGTACTGAGGCGCGTAGCGCAAGTCGCCCTGACCCACGGTGCCATTGAGGCAGCCCGGGGCGTCGCCGTCGGTCATGTTGACGTGCAGCCCCTTGTTGGACCAGTTCCGGGTAAGGCGCTCGCCGGGCCGAAGCTGGATGTTGACCTGATACCCTTGGGAGTAGCCGTACTCGTAGATGAAGGAGTCGGTGTCGAACTCCTGCATCGTCGAGCACCAACCGTGCGTTGCGGCGGGAAGCCAGCCATTGTCGTCGTAGTGCGGGTTCCGGGAGAGGATGTCTGGCCCGTTCCGCCAACCGCCGCCGCGCATGAACTCCATCAGCTTGGCGTTGTTGCCCTTCAGCTCCGGGTGATCGGCGAGCCACGCGCGAACGCCGGCTACCATCTCCTCCAGGCCGGCGAGTTGGCCATCAGGCTTTGGGAAGTAGGCGATCAGGGAAGCGTCGAGCAAGTGCCAGGCGTCGTCGTAGTAGACCTCGGGCACGGAGTGAGCCGTGATGCCATAGCCGCGAGCCTCAAGGCCCACGTACCGCGCCAGTTGCTCGATGGTGGCCGATGCGCAACAACACATATTGTAGCCGTAGACATTGAACATCTTGATGGCGTCATGCACATTGCCCTCGCTCTGGAGGTACTCATTGGGCGGAGCATCCTGGTGCCGGAAAGCAACGGCCGTCTCCCATACAGCCAGGGCCTTCTCAGCATCGGTCATGCCATCGCGGATGAACGACTGCTTCCAGGCCTCCATGCTGGAGACGTCGGGCACCTTGTCGGAAAGGACCTTCACATGGCTGACGACGCCGACGGGCGACGGCTGCCCCCAACCGATGCCGGCGAGGAAAATGCCGGCCGCGACAGTGCCGAATGTGCGCGTGCTTGCTCTGCCCATGGCGGCCCCCTTTCTCCTGGGAATGGACCGGCCCGGCGGGCCGGCGTGGCTACATGCCCAATCCGGACGGTGTGCTGAGGTGTGGAGTGCGAGGTTCGTTGCCTCAGGGGGCTGCACCTGTCGCGAGCAACCGGATGAGGAGGCGCATCAGCGTTGCCGCCGAAGTAAGGCGTAGTGCGCCGTCCGGGAAGGAGTCTACCCATTGCACGAACTGCATACCGAAGGTCTCATGTCACTGTGCCTCGTGTTCCTGGCAACTGTACCCGCTGCTGTCTGCGGCCAGGCGCCCGCCGTCCCCGCTGAGCGCCCGTTCCCCGTGCTGGCGATGTACCCACCCGGGCAGGACGACGGCAGGTGCTTCCGGGAGCTGTTCGAGCAACCCGACGCGTGGGCAGAGACCCGCGGCGCCATCGATGTGCTCGGGTATGCCGACCATGTGCTCAACCGGCAGTTCACTGACGAGGAGCTGGCTGAGTGGCTGCCGCGGCTTGGGGAGTGGGGTCTGACGCTCGAGTTGGAGGTCGGCGCGGTCAAGGAGTGGGGCCCTACGGGCGAGCAGACCTTCAATGCCGAGAGCCCCCTGTGGGATCGCTTCCAGAAGCTCGGGGGCGCCATCTCCTCCATCGCAATGGATGAGCCGCTGTGTTGCGTGCGGAAGTCCCTGCAGAAGCCCGATGAGTACGCCGTGGAGGAGACAGCGGATTTCATCGCCCGCGTCCGCGAGCGTTACCCGGAGGTCCTCATCGGTGACATCGAGCCCTGCCCCTTCATCCCGGTTCCGGAGCTGATTGCGTGGATCGAGGCCCTGCAGCAGCGGCTGGCGGAGAAGCAGGTGCGCGGCCTGGACTTCTTCCGCCTCGATGTGGACTGGCTGCACTATGTGCGCGGGCACGGCGCCTGGCCGGATGTGCGGGAGCTTGAGACCTACTGCCGTAGCCGGGGGATCCCCTTCAGTCTCATCTACTGGGCCGCCGACTATCCCGCGCTCGCCCAACGCGGTCTTGCCGATGACTCAACATGGTACGTGGGGATCATGCGACAGGGCAACGACTACGCGAACGTCGATGGGAAGCCGGACCAGTTCGTCATCGAGAGCTGGATCGGCGCTCCGTCCCGGAGCGTCCCGGAGACGGGCGATTTCACCTTCACCCGCTCAGTGCTGGACTTCGCTCGGCGCTTCGTGCCGCGAGACAAGTGATCGCCCCCCTGTGCAGGACTACTGGCCCGCCGCGGATCACTGCCCCCTGGCCGCCTCCTCGTAGATGCCCTTCACGATCGGGTGGCTGGGCGAGTCGTACCAGCCATGCACCACGAGTATGTCGCCATGCCTAACAGCCTCGAGAAGCTGGTCGCGCACCGGCTCAGGGTCCCCGTGACCGACGTAGATGTTCGAGAACGCGCCGGGGTAGATGCGACGGACGACTTCGGGCGTTCCCAACTGCTTGAGGTTGGCGTAGTCGCGGTAGGGCGCCGTGTGAGCGTAGTATGCGGCGTTCTCGTGTTCCGGCATCAGCAGCACGTCCGGATGCCTTGCCGCGACCGCCTCGAAGACAGAGGCCGGCAGCGGCACATTCGGATCGCCGTTGCTGTCGACGTAGAAGAGCGTGCATCCCCAGCGCTCCTTCGCATGGGTGATCTTGGCATCCAGGACGGCCGCGGGATCGGCTGCCTCGACTTGGCGCACGCCGTCCGCGTAGGCGGCCCGAACGGGGAGCTGGGGCCGGATGCAGATGCCAGTCCGCAGCCCGGCATCGGAGAAGACCTTGAAGTACTCGTCGACCGCTGCCTCCATCTCCGGCGGAAGCGAGCGCGGATCGCCCAGGTAGCTGATGGCGTGAGGGTACTCCTGGCCCTCGATGTCCCACGTGACCATCCCCTGACAGTCCAGGCCCTGAAGCACCTCCAAGCTCTGGCGCGCGTGGGCGAGCAGTCGCTCGCGAAAGACCCGACGGCCCTCCTCGCTAGCGAACTCTGTCTCTTTGTCGTGGAACCAGCCGCGAGGGTTGTCGGGCGCGCCGAGTTCGCTGGTGCTCAGGAAGAGCGCGCCGATCGGCCGGCGGTCCGCCCACTCCAGCCGCGGGGGGTAAGCCTCGGCGAAGCTACGCTCCAGGTCGGCGGACAGTGATGCGGGGTCGGTTCCTGCCGGAGCGAAACGCAAGGCGATGTCGAAGCGGTCGACCTGCCCGGGGTAGATCGGCCGGTGAAGCTGAGGGTTGATGAGCTCCGCCGCCCAGTCGCTTACGGTCGACACGATCATCGGTCTCGCCGCCAACGACTCCCTTCCCGCCCAACCCACCTGGAGAGGTCGGCCCACATCCTCGTTGCAGACCACGAGGGTCGCCGTCTCACACTCGGCCACGTTCACCGTCGGCCAACCCAGGTTGAAGCCACGGTAGGGCATGTGCGGCACCCAGCCCTGCGGCGGCTGGGGGAAGCGCGTCTCCATAGGGCTGAGGGCCAGTTCGGTCAGGACGGCCCCGCTCTGGTTCTCGACCTCGATACCCAGGCGAAGCTGGTCGGCCTGCACGTTGTAGGCGCACCTGACCTCACCCCAGGGGTAGGCCAGGACGAGCTGCCTTGTGTCGGCATCGAACAGGCGCTGCTCGCCGGCCAGGTCGGCCTGCTGCCGCTGTCCGTTCCAGGCCCGGAACGCGACGCCCCAGACTCGGAAGGTCCCGTCCTGAAGGAAGGGCTCCCCGGCGTACCCGACGCTGGCCAAGCCCTCGTCGCCGAAGCCCACGTCGAGTGCGGCCTGGGCGGTCGCCGATGACCACGGCAGCGCTGCCAAGCACACGCAAGCGGCCACCAAACGGATGCTACGTGTCATCGATTGCCTCCTAGTACTACAACGACGTTTCGTCATGGATAGCCTGTGCGGCGCTTGTAGTGGAGATAATGAGGGACCTTGGCCTTGTGGTTGTTGTGCTGGATATAGCGGACGACCTGGATTGCCTGCCCGGGCGTGAGCGTTCGACGCGGGAGGACGGCGGCGAGCAGGATGCAGGCTTGTGGGTGGGTGAGCGCCGGGGCCCTTTTTTGTGCTTGAATCTGAGGC
>JADHXT010000166.1 GCA_016782825.1 Candidatus Brocadiia bacterium
GTGCGGCCGAGGGCAGCAAGGGCCTCGACGAACTGCGGCTCGCCACAGCAACTGAAGCTGTGCTTAGGGATCTTCACCACGTCGGCCAGCAGGTCGGCGATCTCGGCGCGGGCGGGGCCGAGGCCGTCGGGGTTCTGTTCGGTGACGACGAGGGGCAGGCCGAGGGCGCGGGCGCCCTGGATGAGGCGCCGCAGGTTGTCGAACAGGGCGTCGCGGTCGTGCATGAGCCCGGCGAGCTTGCCCTGCACGTCCACGACCAGGAGCACAGCGTTGTCAGGCGAGAGCATGGCGTCCTCAACCGGGAGAACGGCAGGGGAGGGCGCGATGGGCTACTACTTCTTGGCCTGTGCCTTTTTCTTGCGCGGCTTGCGCTTGCGTGCGCCTGCGCCGCCGGGGATGGGCCAGATGTCGTCTTCCACGTCGCCCACGTCGCCTGTCTCGAAGTCCTCGGGCGTCGGGGTGAGCTGCTGGTTTTCCTTCATCATCTGTTCCCAGACGATGCGCTTGCCGGTGTAGGCGGAGTCGCGGCCGATGATTGCGGTGGCAGTGGAGTGGGTGATATTCTCGGTCTCGTCGAGGGGCTTTCCGTCGAGGATGCTGCGGAGCATGTCGACGTGTTCCTGCACGTAGGGGTTGGAGTGGTCGCTCTTGACCTGGGGGATATCGAGCTTGGTGCCGTCCCAGAGCTGCACCTTGCCGGCGCAGTTGGTCCAGCCCTTTTCGCCCACGAGGTGGCGGTTCACGCTCGACCAGCAGCCGCTGATCTGGCGGCACATGCTATGGATGCGCACGCCGTCGATGTATTCGTAGTCGATGCTCAGCTCGTCGTAGAGGTTGCCTGTCTTTCGGCGGTGGCGCCATCCGAAGCCTGTGGCGGCGATGGGGTGGGAGCCCATGAACCAGTTGAGCACGTCGATGGTGTGCACGTGCTGCTCCACGATGTGGTCGCCGGAGAGCTGCACGTAGTTGTACCAGTTGTTGGCCATGTACTCGGCGTCGGTCTGGCCGGGCTGGCGGGGGCGCACCCAGAGGCGGCCGGTGCAGTAGTAGATGGCGCCGCCGCGGATGCGGCCGATGGCCCCGTCGGCGATGAGCTTGTGCGTGCCGAGGTAGGCGGTGTGATGGCGGTAGATGGTGCCGGTGACGCAGGCCAGGTTTTTCTGGCGGGCGATTTTGCTGGCTTCGAGCATGCGCGTGCAGCCGGCGGGGTCCACGGCCACGGGCTTTTCGAAGAACGTGTGCTTGCCTGCCTTCACGGCCGTCTCGAAGTGCAGCGGGCGGAATCCTGGCGGTGTGGCCATGAGCACGATGTCCACCCCCGAATCGATGAGCTTCTTGTAACCATCGAAGCCCACGAAGCAGTGGCTATCGGGGATGTCGTGGCCCGATTTCTTGAGGCCGGCCTGAGTGCCCTTCACCCTGTGCTCGAAGGCGTCGGCCAGGGCCGTCAGCTTGATGTCGAGGCCCAGCACCTTGCCGGCCTGGAGAATGTCGCGGGCGGCGCCGTTGCCGCGGCCGCCACAGCCGATGAGCCCGGCACGGAACACCTTGGGAGCCCCCTTGGCCCGGCGAGTGCCCAGCACGGCGAGCCCTGCGGCGGCCATGGCCGCTGTGGCCGTCTTCGTGGAGCGTGGTCGCGGTGTGTCCTGGCTCGGCTTCTCGCCCATCGGTTGGCTCCTTGTGGTCTGCCGGTCGGGGGGTGGCGGCGCACCAGAATCAGGCGGGCGCTGGCAACATTAGAAGGTATGATACCCATTGGGGGAGGGGAGGTCAAGGCCAATCGCAGGCTCCTCCCATGCTCGCGAGGCCGCAAGGTTTGTCGCTGCGCTCAGAATTCGGCCGGGGATACCTGTTGCATCGCGGTGCGCCATTTGCTATAATCCGCCAGACACACACTCACTCTCCCCACGCAGGAGGTCGTGCTCTGATGAGAAGCATCTTCCGCCTGACCGTTTGTTTCTGCCTCTTGGCGGCCATGCGCGCCGAGGCTCTCGACCTCGTCCGTGGAGGCAAGCCCGTGGCCACGCTGGTGGTGGCACCCGGTGCGAGCAAGGCCGTGCGCCTCGCTGCCGAGGAACTCCAGGCCATTGTCCAAAAGGTAAGCGGCGCGCGCATGCCCCTGAGCACCACGGTGCCTGCTGGGGCAGGGACGCTGGTGCTGGTGGGCACTGGCGCGGCCAATCTGGCCGGCAAGGACGTGCTGGCCGCGGCCAACCTGGCCGACGTGCAATCCGACGGCTACGCCATCACGGCCATGCCCCAGCACAAGCCCCCATGCCTCACCATCGTGAGCAAGGAGCCTCGCGGGACCCTGTACGGCGCGTACGACCTGCTCGAACGCTACGCAGGGTGCGGGTTCTTCGTCGATGGCGACCACCTGCCCAGCAGGAAAGACGTGAGCGTGCTCGACGCCCCCCTCGCCGGCAACCCGGCACACGCCATGCGCTTGTGCTACGCCGACACGCGCTTTTACGGCCCCAAGCGCTTCCAGGCCACCCTGTGGAACGCCGAGGATTGGAAGGTGTACCTGCGGTGGATGGCGAAGCGCAAGTTCAACTGCATTGCCATCAACATGACGGCCGAATCGCGCTCCTGGGGCGAAGCACACGATCGGGCCTTCCCCGAAACCAAGCAGGCCAAGACCGAGGCCGTCAACCCCCGTGGCGCCGACCGCTCGCCCAACGTCACGTCGCGCATGGGATGGGGCCTCGCCCCAGGCCAGGTGACCAGCGTGTTGAAGGAAGCACTCACCTACGCCCGCGAAACCCTGGGGATGAAGACCCTCTACGTTTTGTCCTACGGTCAGTTTGAGGACTCGCTCCAGCGGGCGCACCCCGACCTGAACTGGCTGGCCCCCTCGCCTACGTCGCTCGTCGGCAGCGCCGGGCAAAGCGCCTGGCTCGCGGCCACCGACGCCAAGTGCCAGGACCTGCAGACCCGCCTGTGGGAATCCATCATCAAGACCTATGGCAAGGCCGACCAGTACCTCGTCTTCTGCCGCCCCGACCTGAGCCCCACGCCCTCCTGGGCATCCACCATCGTTGACCGAAGCACCAAGGCGCTCGAACGGGTGGACCCCGATGGCGCCATCGCCTTCTCCACCAGCGAGCGCGGTCTGTGGGGCAAGGAGCCCACCGAGCGGCTCGAGTTCCTCAGCAAGCTGCCCTCGGGCACCAGCATCTTCTACCTCACCACGCGGGCACCCGACGTGTCGCCGCTGCAGGACGACCGATACAACCCCAAAGACCACCGCCGGCATGCCTACAGCGAAATCGCAGCCAAAGACCCCGATGACCTGACGGCGAGCCTCGTCAAGGAAGACGTGCGCGACCTGCCCCACTACCTGCCCGCGCTCGTCATCGCCTTCGAGCTCTTCGCCGGCCGCCCCTACTGGTATGGCTGCTCGTGGAAGAGCGGCCCCGGGCACGACCTGCTGGAGAACCGCTACGCCGTGCTCGTCTACCACAACCTCCACCGGCTCAACACCCCCGAACGAAGCCGCGCGCAGGGCTTCTGCAACTGGTCGCCCATCCAGCGCACCAACCCCCTCATGGAGCACCTGTGCGCCGAGTTTGCCTGGCGCGGCTACAATGTGTGGCGCAGTGAAGGCGGCTCGGATAACCGATTCACCCGCTTCTATCTCTCTCGCCGTTATGGCGTCGACGACGTGTCGGGTCTCCGGCCTGCCGCCACAGCTCTCAAGGCCTCCACCCGCGGCGCCCCCCTCGGTATCCCAGGAGCCAACTACCGCTTCTACACCCGCTGGGACAACGCCGACATCACGGGCACCCCATACATGCTCGATGCCATCCGCCAGATGCTGGCCTTCGAGGAACGAGCCACCAAGACCCCCTTCTACGAGCGCGACCTGGCGGAACTCAGCCGCACCTACCTGCACCAGTACATTGCCGGGCGCGTGCAGGGCGCCATGGCACTCCTGGCGAAAGCGAAGAAGGCCGCCAAGGACCAAACCTACTCCAACCGCGACCGAAACCAGAACCTGGAAGATCTCAAGAAGATCGACACTGAGATCACGCGGGCACACGCCACGCTCATCCGCATCATCTCCACGCGCAAGGACATGAGCCTGGACGAAGCGATCATAGAGGCCACGAAGACGCCTGGAGCCAACCGCAATCTCGCCCAGGCGATTCGCGAGCATCAGAGCGGCACCTTCGCCGATGGCTTCCCCCTGGTGGACAGCATCGAATACCACAAGCAACTGAAGGCGAAGCAACTGCGCCACCTGCTCGACTATGTGAAGCAGGAACTCACCAACCCCACCGACAAGGCGGCGCCGCCCTGGCGGCAGTTCAGCCTGCACGGCGCGCGTGAGTTCATCGAGCGTTCTCGTCCGGTGCCCTACGACCAGAAGGCCGAGGAGACCGCTCCGAGCGAGATTGTGAAGGAGTTCCTGAACGCGGCGGGTTGATCCGCAGACTGGGCGCAATCAGAGCCGGGCTGTGCGGCGCACGAGTGAGTTCCACGCTCACCGTGCCTGTTGATGCAACTCCTCACGCCACTACCCGTTGGGGCAATGGCTGGGCCGGAGAGCCCCGGTCCTGGCCCGCCTTACACCGTGGATTGGGAAACGACTCATGAGCCAAAGTGTGCTGGACGGCGTCGTGGCGATCGAGGCCAAGGCCGCGAAGCGGGTCGCCGACGCCACCGCGCAGGCGAAAGCCCTGCGCGATGAGGTCGAAGCCAAGCTCGCAGGCCTCGGCGCTGAACTGGATGCAGAAGCCCAGCAGGCCACCCGCTCGCACGCCCAGAGCGTGGCGGCCAGCAAGGAAAAAGCCCTCGCTGCGTTGGACGAGCAGCGTGCTGCCGCTCTCGCCGCCCTCGAGGGCGTGCAGAGCAAGCACCTCGGTTCCATGGCCACCGAGGTGGCCGCCCTCCTGGAGCGGGGCGACGATGGCCATTGACCGAATGACCAAGGTCTGGCTCATCAGCCCGGCCTCTCAGGCGCCTTCCCTGCCCGACCAACTCGCCAGGAGCGGCCTCGTGCATGTGTGCGAGATCGCGGCAGACGACGAACGGCACGACCAGGCCATCTCCCGCCTGTCCGTCGACACACGCGACATCGACGCCCGCCTCCGAGCCCTGCGCGAGACCGTCGAGGTTCTCAGCGAGTTTGCCCCCGCCACAGGCGACCTGCTGTCCAACCTCATCCCCACGCCCATCGAGACCACGCGGGACGAACTGGGCGCCGCGCTCGCCGCGGTGGATATCGACGCGCTGCACGCCGCCGTGCGCGACGCCGCCGCACGTCGCGCCGCGGCCCGTGGGGCCATCGAGCAAGCCGACGAGCGCCTCGCCCGCCTCGGCGCGTTCGGCGGCTACACTACTCAGGTGCTCGCCGAAGGGGACCTGCGCTGGACCGCGGCCTCCGTCTGGCTGGCGCCGGCCAAGCAAGTGAGCCGCGTGCTCGAGTTCGGCCTCGGGCCCGCCGAGGCCACGCTCGAAGTCGTGGGCACTGCGGACAACAGGACCCTCGTGGCCGCCGCCTCGCTGCGCGAAGATGCCGCCGACGTGGCCACCCGCCTCCGCAACCTGGGCTTCGAGGCCCTGCCGCCAATGGCCAGGAGCACCCCGCTCGACAGCTACGTGCAGGCCATCGAAGCCGAGCGGCAGAAGAACCAGCAAGCCCTCGACTCCGCCATGGCCGAGCTTTGCGAGCTGGGCAAGCAGCGCCATGCCGCGGAACTCGTGCTGGGCCACTGGGAAGAGGCCGCCGCCACCCGCCAAGCCGTGAGCAAGATGGCCGCCACCGGGCGGGTCGCCGTGCTCATGGGCTACGTGCGCGAGCGCCAGCTGGGCGCCTTCCAGAGCACCGTGGCTGCCGAGCTGCCCCAGGTGTCCATGGTCGCCGAAGAGCCCACGGGAACCGACAACGTGCCGGTGGCGCTGCGCAACTCGTCGCTCGTCCGCCCCGCGTCGTTCCTCGTCGAGATGTTCGGCCTGCCGCACTACTCCCAGTTCGACCCCTCGGCCTTCCTCTTCCTGAGCTTCGTGCTCTTCTTCGGCATTTGCCTGGGCGACGCCATCTACGGCATCGCGCTCTTTGCCATGTGCTGGGCGCTGATCAAGCGCTACCGTAACTACCCCGGCATCCGCAGCCTCTTCGAGCTGCTGGCGTGGGGAGCCGTCGCCACATTCATCGTGGGCGTGATATCGGGCACGTGGGCCGCCGACCTCTTCCTGGAATACCTGGGCAAGGACTCGGCAGGCAACGCGAACGGCTTCGGGCGCTTCTTCGGCAGCTTCCAGACGATGGACATGCTCGGCAAGCCGCTCGTCGCCCTCAGCATCGCACTGTTCCTGGGCATCGCCAACCAGTTCTGGGGCATCTGTATGAAGATGCACGGGTGCTGGCGGCAGGGCGACAAGTGGGGCGCGTTCTTCGACGGCGGCCTGTGGCTCATCCTGCTGCCCGGCATCGTGATGCTCATCATGGTGTTCTTCTCGCCCGAGCTACCGCCGATCGTGTCGCAGTTGGGCGCCACGCTGTCCATCGTCGGCGCCGTGGGCCTCGTGCTCACCCAGGGGCGCAAGGAGGCCACCCTTGTGGGCAAGGCCGTGACCGGCCTCGTGAGCCTCTACGGCATCGTCGGCTCCTATGGCGCCGTGGCGTTCATCGGCGACACCCTGTCCTACAGCCGGCTCCTCGCCCTCGGCCTCACCACGGCCATCGTGGGCTCAGCGGTGAACATCATTGCCAACATGCTGAATGTGGGCCCCACCATCGTGGGCATCCTGCTGTTTGCCGCACTGGCCACGGCGGGCCATATCTTCAATCTGCTCATCAGCGGCTTGGGTGCGTTCATCCACTCGGCGCGTCTGATTTTCGTTGAGTTCTTCGGCCGTTTCTACGAGCCTGGCGCCGTGCGATTCGCTCCGCTGGGAGCCGCGGGCGGCCGCATCCGAGTTATGGACTGATTCACTGGTCCGCAACCCTTTTGAGGAATGGAACGAATGGAAGCCTTCTGGCAGGTGTACTTCACACAGACAGGCATCGGCTGGGCCGTCATGGGGGCGATGATCGCCGTGGCGTTTGGCGGTGCCGGTTCGGCTCGCGGAATCCGCGTGGCCGCGGGGCAGGCCGCAGGTGTCCTGTCCGAGAAGCCCGAGATGTTCGGCAAGCTCCTCGTGCTCATGGCACTGCCTGGCACGCAGGGCTTCTACGGCTTCATCGTGGCCATCTTCACGGCGCAGAGCACGGGCCTGCTGGCCGGTAAGCTGGCCTGTACCCCCATGCAGGGCGTGGCGCTCATGGCCGTGGGCATCTGCTCCGGCGTGGTGCTCTACCGCTCGGCCGTGTATCAGGGCGAGGCCTCGGCAGCCGCCATCAACCTCACCTCGCGTCGTCCCGAACAGGCCGGCCGCTCGATCCTCATGCCGGCTCTGGTCGAGACCTA